>NZ_DATMRX010000134.1:0-2732 GCF_035565855.1 Pseudorhodoplanes sp. | reverse complement strand
GCCGCATCGCGCAGGCGAACGGCGCCGCCGAGGTGCCGGCGGTGCGCGAGACGCTCGGCCGCCTCGCCGCGCTCGAAGCCCTGCTCGAAGCCATCGTTGCGGGCCAGATCGAGGCCTGCGAGGAATGGCCGGTGAAGGGCTATGTCACCTTCAATCGCCGCATGATGTATGCGGGGTTGAACTGGGGCGTGGAGAATTACTCGGCGGTCATCGACACGCTGCGTGAACTCTGCGGCGGCGGCATGCTGCAGATGCCGGCGGACGGTTCGGTGCTGGAAGACGGACCTCTCTCCGAGCAATTCCGCACCTTCTGGCAGACGCCGCACATGAGCGCGCTCGACCGCATGAAGCTGTTCCGCCTCGCCTGGGACATCGTCGGCTCGGAGCTTGGCGGACGGCATCTGCAATACGAGAAATTTTTCCCCGGTGCGTCCTTCGTGGTACGCAACCACAATTACCGCGAGGCGCCATGGGCGGCCTGGCAGAATCGCATCGACGCGATCCTGCAGCGCATGACGCCGCCCGGCGAACAGGCAGAAGCAGCGGAGTAAAGATGTCGGCACGGTTGCGTCTGGTTTTCATCGGTTTCGGCGCCATCAATTCGCGTGTCGCCGATCTCCTGAAAGAGCGCCGCGCACCCGTGGACATTGTCGGCGTCGCGACGAAGGACGATCCGGCCGAACGCGCCCGCATTCCGCAAGGCGTGCCGTTCCTGCCCTCCCCCTCCGACCTCGCGGCCTTGAAACCCGGCCTCGTGGTGGAAGCCGCCGGCCGTGCCGCGATTGACGCCTGGGCGCCCGCGGCGCTCGCCGCAGCGCCGGCGATGATCATCGCCTCGACCTCGGCCTTCTGCGACGACGCGCTGCTGCCGCGCCTTGCCGCGATCGCGGAGACGAATGGCAGCCGCATCATGATCCCGTCCGGGGCAATCGGAGGTCTGGATGCGCTCGCGGGCGCTGCCGTGCTCGGCCTCGACGCGGTGACGCATCAAATCGTCAAACCACCGGTGGCCTGGAAGGGCACCCCGGCGGAAAAGCTGCTCGACCTTGCCTCGCTCCGGGAGCGAACGGTGTTTTTCGAAGGCAGCGCGCGGGAGGCTGCCAGTCAATATCCGCAGAATGCCAATGCCACGGTGGTCACTTCGCTCGCCGGTATCGGGCTCGACCGCACGCGCGTCGAACTGATCGCCGACCCGGCCGTGCGGCTGAACGGCCATACGATCACCGCGGAAGGCGCCTTCGGAAAGATGTCAATCACGCTCGAGAACAACCCGCTTGCCACCAACCCGAAATCCTCGGAGCTGACCGCGCTGTCGCTGGTCCGCCTGATCGAGCAGCAATCCAGGCCGGTCGTGATCTAGCCTCTGCGGCGCAAGCGTTTGCGCAGCATCAAGGCCGTCACGCGCGAAAAATCCGCACTATTTCATCGGGCGCCGTTCGGCCCTATAATGCATTCAATCGAATGTAATGGACAAAGCGGCGGAGGCAGATCATGGCCCGGTTGCGTCATTTTGCGGTGTGCGTCGGCGACCTGGACAAGGCGGCCCGGTTCTACGGCGACGTGTTCGGGATGAAGCGGCACGGCCGCGAGGACCTGCCGATCGGCTCCGCGGTCTACATGGGCGACGGCACGATCAATCTCGCGCTGCTCAACTTCAAGGGCAACAAAGGCCACGATTTCGGCGACAAGCCCGAAGGCCAGATCGGCGCCAACCATTTCGGCTTTCAGGTCGACAGCATGAAGGACACGCAGGCGCTGATCGAAAAGCACGGCGGCACGTTCTTCTTCGACCTCGGCGACGAGCGCAAAGGCAATTTCGAGCGCAAATTCAAGGACCCCGAGGGCATCATCTTCGACATCTCCGAGAATGGCTGGGTCGGCACCGACGGCCGCAAGATCAAGGCCGATCCTGCGCATGCTTTCCTCGACGAGACCCTCGTGCCGCAGGAGAGCCTGAAGGGCCGGATCAAGCACATGGCGCTGTTCGTGCGCGAACTCGAAAAGCAGGCCGAATTCTATCAGGCGGTGTTCGGGCTCAAACACCTCGGCTATGACCATCAGCCGATGGGCTCGGCCGTCTATCTCACTGACGGCACCACCAATCTCGCGCTGATCCGCCCCGCCATGCCGGAGGACAAATACAAGCCCGGCGCCAATCATTGCGGCTTCCAGGTCGGGGATCTGAAACAGGCCGAGGAGTGGATTCAGAACGCCGGCGGTTCCTTCTTCTTCGATTTCGGCGATGCCAAGCACGGCAACTTCGAAAAGAAGTTCAAGGACCACGACGGCGTGGTGTTCGATATTTCAAAGCACGGCTGGGTCGGAACCGAAACCTACACCGCGAAAAAGGACAGCGCGGCCGTCATGGCGCCGGCCAAGTAGCCACGCTTTCCGTCTTGCCTTGGGCTCCGGCATCGGAATGCCGGAGCCAACCGGACTTCAGTTTGCCTTAGTCAGTTTGCCTTAAGCCCCGCGTCCAGAACGACCTGCGGGGCAGCCTTGCGGCCGGTGGCAATCTCCGCCCGCAACTCATCGAGCGTCCACGCAGCCGGTGCGAGCCCGCGGTCGGTTATGTTGCGCTTCGCGAAGGCCGGGTCCGAGATGATCGCTGCGATTTCCGACCGCATTTTCTGGATAATCGGTTGCGGCGTGTTGGCCGGAGCGAACAACGCAAAGAATGGCCGCCCGATATAGCCTTTGTATCCGAGTTCGGCCGCGGTCGGCACATCCGG
>NZ_DATMRX010000133.1:0-6369 GCF_035565855.1 Pseudorhodoplanes sp. | reverse complement strand
ATCTTCAGCAACATCAGGACGAGGCCGGCCACCACCGCGATCGCCGCCTGCGCAAGATAGGTCGCAGCGAACAGGTACGGGGGCATCATATCCTTGGTTGCGATCACGACCTGCGGTCCGACGATCGCGGCGAAAATGCCTCCGATCAGCACCCACGAAATGGCTTTCGGCCTGAAGGCCTCGCTTGCGGTGTCCGCCGCAGCGAAGCGATAGGCCTGATGCGCGGCGGCATAGAGGCCGGAAAAGAATGCGCCGGTATTGAACAGCGCAAATGAGCCATAGAGGACACCGGCACAGCAGATCAGCCCGGTGGCGACGCCACAGATCGTGCCAATCTGGAAAGCGGTGCGGCGGCCATAGCGGCGCGCGAGTGCGCCGACCGGCAACGTGCCAAGCCACATACCGATCACATAGATCGTGATCGGAACGGTCGCGAGCATCTTGTCAGGCGCAAGCATTGCCCCGGTGATCGCGCCGGTCGCGAGCAGAACGGTGTTGTTCCCGCCAGCCATGGCCTGCGCCACCGCGAGCACAATCGCATTTCGGCGCGCCAGGGCGTCGTCGATCAGATGATGCGAACCTTCGGCAGCGACCGACATGAACGATACCCGGCGAGGGCGCTCTTCATATCCGTTCGGATGAATATAAACCAGCCTGCAAAATGCAGGTCAGAACTGCCATGCACCGGGGTGACGGATCGCGAGCGCCCGAAGCGCCGCAACATCCGGCGCCCCCAGCTGGCGCATGGCGACCGAAATTTCCTCGACCAGCATGCCGGTGACGTAATCCCCGCCGTCGGCGCCGGCTGCGCCGACGCCGTACAGAAACGCCCTGCCCGCCAGCGCGGCCTGCGCGCCGAGCGCGACCGCGCGAACCGCGTCGAGCCCCGATCGCACGCCGCTGTCGAACAGCACTGTGGCTTTGGTGCCGACGGCACGGACGATCGCCGGCACCACGTCGATTGCGGCCGGAGCCGCCTCGAGCTGGCGCCCGCCGTGATTGGAGACCTGCACCCCGTCAAGTCCGATCGCGACCGCCTTTTCCGCATCGGCAGGATGCATCACACCCTTGATCACCATCGGACCCTTCCAGGCATCGCGATAGCGCTTGAGTTCCTCGAAGGTGAATGCGCCGCCGACCTCGCGTTGCGCGAACCACGCGATGTCCGCCTTGCGCGGATTGCTCCCGCAATAGGGCGCAAGGCACGGAAAGCTCGGCTGACCGTTTTGAACCAGCGCGGACACCCAGCCCGGAGAGACCGCCGCCTGCATGATCGTGCGCAGGGTCGGACGGAACGGCAGCGTGAGACCATTGCGCAATTCACCGGGCCGCTTGGCGCGCCCCGGCGTATCGACCGTCATCACCAGGACATGGACGCCGGCCGCTTGCGCGCGGCGCAAGAGGTCGAACCCGACCTTGTGGTCATCGCGTGCCAGCCGATAGAGCTGAAACCAGACCACATCGGGTGCGAGCTGGGCGGCCTCTTCGAGCGAGATGCCACTGACCGTGCCGGCCGTATAGGGAATGCGCGCACGCTGTGCGGCGCGCGCCAGATGCCGTTCGGCGCCTGGCCAGAACACGCTTTGCAATCCCATTGGCGCGATGCCGAGCGGGGCTGCGTAATGTCGGCCGAACAAGGTGACGTCGGTCGCGACCGGCCCTTTGTCGCCGCCAATGCGGGGCACGAGTTCGATCGCGTCGAGCGCAAGCGCGTTGCGCTGCACGGCAAGATTCTGGCCGTTGCCGCCGGCTACGGTTTCGTAGCCGAGCGCAGGGATGCGCCGCTCCGCCGCCTTCCGCAGATCCTCAACCGTCGGGAAGCGCCGGCGCAAACGCGCTTCGCTGGAATTGCCCGACACGCCCCAGCCGGTCGGCGCGGTCTTTACCGCGGTGCGGTCATGCATGCGTCTTTCTCCTTGCGCATCTTATTGGCTGGGCATCGAACATGTCAGAAATGGCTGAATGCGCCCTGTGCAAAGACGAGAGCCTTGCCATCCGCATCCACGACCTGCGGCGGCTCGCGGCCTTCCACGATCTCCCCGATCGCAGTGACCGGCACGGCGGCGGCGCGCGCCTGATCGCGAAAGGCCGGCCATTTCGCAGACGGCACCGAGGCGACGATCTCGTAATCGTCGCCGCCGGTCGCGATCGCTTCGATCCGGTCGGATTGAGCGGCCAGCGCCTTTGCGGCTGCCGCAGACAGCGGAATACGGGCCGCCTCGATCCGCGCCGAGACGCCGGATACCTCGCACAACTTGGCCAGATCGCCGACGAGCCCGTCCGAGACGTCCATCGCCGCGGAGGCCAGCGTGCGGACCAAGCCCGCAATCGCAGTGCGCGGCTGCGGCACGCGATAACGGCCCACCAGATGACCCGCCTCCTCCTCGCTGAGCGACCAGCGCGCGATGAGATCGGGATCGCGCAGCACCGCCAGCCCCAGCGCCCCATCGCCGATGGTGCCGGTGACGATGACAACGTCGCCAGGTTGCGCGCCCGATCTTTTCACCATGGTGCCGCGCGGCAGGATTCCAAACGCCGTGATTGATGCGACGAGCGGTCCGTCGGTACGCACCGTGTCGCCGCCATAGAGCGGGCAGTCGAACAGGTCGCAATCCGATTGCAGGCCCGACGCAAAGGGACGCAACCAGTCCTCCCCGATTCCCACCGGCAAGGCGAGCGTGAGGAGGCAGCCCGCCGGTTGCGCGCCCTTCGCTGCAAGATCGGACAGATTGACCCTCATCGCCTTGCGCGCCACCGTTTCCGGCGGATCGTCCGGGAAAAAATGGACGCCGGACACAAGGGCGTCGGCCGTCAAAACGAGATCGTACCCCTCCGGCGGCGCATAGAATGCCGCGTCGTCCGTCAAGCCCAAGGCGCCGGGCGCGGTCGCCAGCGGCTTGAAATACTTGGCGATCAGTCGATCTTCGCCTGAAGGCATCTGTCGGCGTCCGATTGCGGTTATCGCGAAGCGCCAAATTCCTCCGCGCGTGCGCTGCGCGCCAACATATCGAGCACGGCATTCACCATCCCGGTTTCTTCGCGATCGACAAAGGCGTTCGCCACATCGACATATTCCGAAACGATGACGCGCGCGGGAATATCCTGACGGCTCTGCAGTTCGAAGCAGCCGGCGCGTAACACCGCGCGCACCAGCGCCTCGACGCGTTTCAGCGGCCAGCCGCGCGTCAAGGCCTGATCGATGACAGGATCGAGCTTGCGCTGATCGGCGACGACGCCGCGCACGATGTCGCGGAACAAGTTGGAATCGGCCGGCAGATACTTGTCGCCTTCGACTTCGCCGCCCAGCCAATGGCTTTCGAACTCGGCAAGGATGTCGTTGAGATCGGTCCCGGCGATATCCATCTGATACAGCGCCTGCACCGCCGCGAGACGCGCAGCGCCGCGCCGGTTCGCCTTGCGCTCGTCCTTTCGCGAGCCGTTCCCCGGCTTGTCTTGTTGTTCGCCTGCCATGGTCATCGTCTTGTCTTCGCCGAGACGGCGCGCTTGATGCGGATGAGCGTGAGTGCGGCGCGCGCCGCCTCGCCGCCCTTGTCGCCTTCGGTGACGCGGGCGCGCGCGAAAGCCTGTGCTTCGGTGTCCACGGTCAGAATACCATTGCCGATGGGAATGTTGCGCGCGAGCGAAACGTCCATGACCCCGCGCGCCGACTGTTCCGACACGATCTCGAAATGCAGCGTCTCGCCGCGGATCACGCAGCCGAGTGCGACGGCTCCGTCATAGGGCTTCTTGCGCGCGGCGGCGGCATCGAGTGCGATCGCCAGCGCAGTCGGAATTTCCAGCGCGCCCGGCACCGTGATGCGATCATAGGTAGCGCCCTGGTCGTCCAGCGCGCTGATGACACCGGACAGAAGCGCATCGGCGATCTCTTCGTAATAGCGCGCTTCAACCACGAGGATCCGCGCGCCTTTCAGGCTGCCCGCCCCTGTCTGGTCCTTGCTTTGCCGCGGCCCGGCCATGCCCTTCGCTCCGTTGCGATGCCACTAACTACAGGCCGCGCGCTGCTGCAAGCTAGAACGCTAGTTCGATTTTTCCAGCAGCCGCGCCGCATAGCGCGCCATCAGATCGACCTCGAGATGGGCGGCTGTCCCCGGCTGCCAGTCCTTCAGTGTGGTGACCTCGAGCGTATGCGGGATGATCAGCACGGAAAAATCGTCGCCTTCCACCGTGTTGACCGTCAGCGAAGCCCCGTCGAGCGCGACCGATCCCTTTTTGGCGATGAATCGGGACAGCGATTGCGGGGCGGTGAGCACGAACCGCACCTGGTCGGCGAGGTCCTCACGCGACTTCACTGTCGCGATGCCGTCGACATGGCCGGTGACGATGTGGCCACCGAGTTCGTCGCCGATCTTCAGCGAGCGCTCCAGGTTGATCCGCGTGCCGGGACGCCAATGCCGCACGTTAGTCAAGGCAACCGTTTCGGAGGCGGCATCGACGGCGAATGTCGTCCGTCCGTTGGCGATCGCGGTGTCGACCACCGTGAGACAGATGCCGGCGCAGGCGATGGAGGCGCCGATGTCGATCGACGCGCGGTCGTAATTGCAGCCGATCACAATCCGGCGCAGTCCATCGGCGCGGTCCTCGACGCTGTCGATCTGGCCGATATCGGTGACAATGCCTGTGAACATCTAGCGCCGCTCATATCGTTCGAGTTTGTCGCCGCCGATCGTCTCGGTCTGCACCAATGCCAGCTTCGGCGAAGCCGTTAGAGCCCTGAGCGCAAGCCCGTCAAGCGCATCAATGCCGTCCGGGCCGATGGTGCGCAGACCGTGCAGCAGAACCGCCTCGTCCACGAGATCGGCACGCAACAGCGCTGCGGCGACTTTAGGCCCGCCCTCCACCATCAGCCGCGTGATGCCGCGTTCTGCGAGCGCCTGCAACACCGTTGCGAGAGGAAGCCCCTCCTTGCCCGCGGCTATGCGGATCACCGTAACGCCGCGAAGCGCCAGAAGGCGCTCCTTGTCGCCCGAGGCAGCAGGCGTGCAGAAGACCCAGACGGGAATATCCGGGGCGCTGGCCACAAGCTGCGAGTCGAGCGGCAGGCGCAGCATGGAGTCCAAGACCACCCGCACCGGCGACTGCGCCAGCATACCCGGCAGCCTGCATGTCAGCGCCGGATTGTCGGCCAGCACCGTCCCGATGCCGACCAGTATTGCGTCATTCATCGCCCGGAGCAGATGGACGCGTGCGCGTGCCTCTTCACCTGTGATCGGCACTGGCTTCCGGCCGGGCAGCGCCGCCTTGCCGTCCGCCGAGACGGCGAGCTTCAACATCACGCGCGGCCGGCCGTCCAGAATGCGGCGGATGTGCCCCGCGTGATCGCGTAGCGCTTCATCCGCGCACAGCCCGTCGGCGACAGCAATTCCCGCCGCACGCAGCCGCGCATAACCCTCGCCCGCGACTTTTGGATTGGGATCGCGCAGCGCGGAGACAACGCGCGCGATGTCGGCCCTGATGATCGCATCGGCACACGGGGGCGTGCGCCCGTGATGCGAGCAGGGTTCGAGTGTCACGTAGAGAGTCGCGCCCTTCGCCCGTTCTCCGGCGCGTCGCAGCGCCTCCGTTTCGGCATGAGGCCGGCCGCCGGGCTGCGTCCATCCCCGCCCGACCACGACGCCATCCTTCACCACGACCGCGCCAACGGCAGGGTTGGGCCACGCATTGCCGAGGCCACGCCGTCCCAGCGTGAGCGCCAGCTGCATGAAGCGGAGGTCGTCTGGATGCGCGGTCACTGCCCCGATGGCGGAACCTTGCCGTCCTCCTCGCCTGCCAGTTCGGCGATCGCGGTCTCGAAGTCCTTGCGCTCACGGAAATTGCGATACACCGAGGCAAAGCGCACATAGGCGACATCGTCGATCTCGCGCAGATGCGCCATCACCGTCTCGCCAATCGTGTCGGTCGAGATTTCGCTCTCGCCGAGACTTTCGAGTTCGCGGACGATCTTCGACACCATCTGCTCCAGCCGCTCCGGATCGACGTTACGCTTGCGCAGCGCGATCTGCAGCGAGCGCATCAGCTTGTCGCGGTCGAAGGGTACTCGGCGGCCGTTGCGCTTGATCACCACGAGTTCGCGCAGTTGCACGCGCTCGAAGGTCGTGAACCGGAATTGACAGGTCAGGCAGACCCGCCGCCGGCGAATCGCGTTTGAATCCTCGGTCGGTCGCGAGTCCTTGACCTGAGTATCGAGACTACCACAGCTCGGACAGCGCATGACGTGTCGGTTCTCCCCGTCCTAGTGCTCGACCATCGCAGTCACCGGTAGATCGGGAACCGGTCGACAAGCACCTTCACCTTGTCGCGCACCGCGGCCTCGACGAGCGAATCCTCTTCGGCCTGCTTCTGGGACAGCAC
>NZ_DATMRX010000132.1:0-33478 GCF_035565855.1 Pseudorhodoplanes sp. | reverse complement strand
CACCGGCACCGAGAAGTTCGGCGGCAATTGACCGTCGAGCATGCCCGAGCCCCGCAGCTCCTCGAGGCCCGGCAGATCGCTGAGTTGCTCCAGACCGAAATGCGAAATGAAGGCTTCGGTCGTGCCGTAAGTGATCGGACGGCCGGGCACCTTGCGCCGCCCCCGCGGGCGAATCCAGCCGGTTTCGAGGAGCACGTCGATCGTGCCCTTGGACATGGTGACGCCGCGGATGTCCTCGATCTCGGCCCGGGTTACGGGTTGATGATAGGCGATCACCGCGAGCGTCTCGATCGCGGCGCGCGACAGCTTGCGCGGCTGGATCGCTTCGCGAGTCAGCAGCCAGGCCAGATCATTCGCCGTGCGGAACGTCCATTTGCCGCTGACCTTGACCAGATTGACGCCGCGCGGCGCATATTCGTCCCTCAGCATCGCGAGCGTCTGCGCAAAATCGACACCCTCCGGCAGGCGCTCCGCCAGGGTCTTTTCGTCGAGCGGCTCCTTGGATGCGAACAACAGCGCTTCGAGGATCCGCAATTCCTCCGGCCTTGCCTGCGGCGCGCGGATTTGCTCCGGAGCCTCGTCGTCGTCCATGACTTTCCGGGCCAAGCCTTGCATCCTTCTGTCACTCCCCTCTCCGGTCGGCGGAAACCGCGATCGGATGAATTCAATCCGGCCGCGGCACTAATGCGCTGCCGCCGCGCTGGAATTGTCCGGACTCTTGCCGGGACGCTTGCGAATATAGAGCGGCGCAAAGGCCGCATGCTGCTGCAACTCGATGATGCCTTCGCGCACGAGTTCAAGCGTGGACGCGAAGCTCGAAGCGGTGACCGTCGCAACCATCGACGGCTCGACCAGATATGAGATCAGGAACTGATCAAGCCGGTTCCAGTCGTCGGTCGTACCGATCAGCCGCTCGATCTCCTGACGCGCCTCGGCGAGAGTCCAGACCTTGCGCTTCTTGAACCGCACCTGGCTCAGGGCGCGCTTCTGACGCTGCACCGCATAGGCGGACAAGAGATCGTAGAGACTCGCCGTCCATTGCGGATGCTTGACGTTCTTGATCGGCTCCGGCGCACCACGGCTGAAGGTGTCTCGATCAAGTTGCGGCAATTCCATGAGCTTCTGCGCGACCGCGCGGAAGGCTTCCAGCCGCTTGAGCCGGAATGCAAGCGCGGTCGCCATGTCCTCGGCGCTCTGCCCCTCGGTCTGCTTCTCCTCGGGGAGCAGCATCCGCGACTTCAGATAGGCAAGCCACGCGGCCATCACGAGATAGTCGGCGGCAAGTTCGAGCCGCAATTTGCGGGCCTGCTCGATGAAGGTCAGATACTGATCGGCGAGCGCGAGGATCGAAATCTTCGCGAGATCGACCTTCTGCTGGCGCGCCAGCGTGAGCAGAAGGTCGAGCGGGCCTTCGAAGCCCTCGACATCGACGACCAGCGCCGGCTCGTCGGCCGCGCGTTCGGACAATTCGCTGTTGAAGGGGATGATCTCCGCGGTCATCAGGCGATCGCTCCCGCCGTCGGCTGCCGCATCAGGCTTGCAAATTGCGCGCGCGCGGCGGCGACGTCGAAATCGTTGTTGCGCTGCCGGAGCGCAAGCGCGCGCTCCGCGCGCAGGGCGGACTCGCCGGCCAGGACCGGGGCGGCTTCCGCCACTTCACCCATCTCCGACAGATCGCCATTGCAATGGAGCGCGAGATCGCAACCCGCAGCCAGGGCGGCGCGGGTCCGCTCGCCCAGCGTCCCCGTCAGGGCTCCCATTGAAATATCGTCACTCATCAGAAGCCCTTCGAACCCAATCCATCCGCGAATCACGTCGCGGATCATTATCGCCGATGTGGTCGCCGGTTTGACCGGGTCGAGGGCGCTGAACACAACATGTGCGGTCATGCCGAGCGGCAGCCTTGCCAGGGGGCGGAACGCGGCAAAGTCCGTCGCTTCCAGGGTTGCGCGGTCGGCGTCCACCACGGGCAGCTTGAGGTGGCTGTCGGCGGTGGCGCGGCCATGGCCCGGCAGGTGCTTGAGCACCGGCAAAACGCCACCGGCCATCAGGCCCCGGGCCTGCGCAGCGGCGAGTGCCGCCACCTGCCCCGGTGTCTCCCCGAACGCCCGATCGCCGATCACCCGATCGGACCCCGGTACCGGCACATCGGCGACAGGGATGCAATCGACGTCGATGCCGAGCGCCGCCAAGTCCTCGGCGATCAGCCGGCCGCCAAGCTCGGCTGCCGTCAGGCCCTGGCCAGCGTTAGCCTGGTAGAGCGCGCCGTAGGCTGCCCCTGCGGGATAAGCCGGCCAATGCGGCGGCCCCAACCGCTGCACCCGCCCCCCTTCCTGGTCCACCAGGACGGGCGCATTCCAGCCGACGATGTCACGAAATTGCGCGGTAATCGCAGCGACCTGTGCGGGATTTTCCACGTTGCGCTTGAACAGGATCAATCCAAAGGGACTGGCCTGCCGGTAGAAGCTGGCTTCGGCCGGGCTGATCGCCGTTCCCGCCATGCCGCAAATGAAAGCGCGCGCCGCCATCGCTGCGGCTTAGCCGTTGCAGGAGTCGGGGGTCAAGCGACCGCGGCTCAGTTCCTTTGGACGACGCACTGTCCGCCGGCCGATTTCAGGCTCGAGCAGAATTCGTTGGCCTCGCTCTGGCTCCCGAAGGGAATCTGCGCGCGGTAATAGGTTCCGCGTTCCCCGAGATCAGCGCGCCGGATGACCGGCTGCCGGTTGCCCAGCACCGAAGGGAATTGCTGCTGCAGCGAGCGGTAGGACGCCTGCGCGTCGGATTCGCTGCGCTGCGAGGTCACCTGAACCACATAGGCTCCGCTCGGCACGCTGTTGCTCGTGCTCGGCGCAATGGGCGTCGGGAATGGCGAGGTGCTCGGGGCAGCATTCGGGTTAAGCGCAGCATGCGCCTGCCGGGCGGTCTGACGCTGCGGCGGGACCGAACCTGTCGGCGCGAGCGACAGCGGCGAGTGGCTGTCCGCGGATGCGGTCTCTTCGGCCTGAGCCGGCGGGGTGCGGCTCGACCGCGGCGCGGGCGCTTCGACGCCCTGCGGCTTGATCGGGACCGTACGGATGCGCTTCGGCTCCGCTGTCCCGCCCGAGGGCACGTTGGCGCTCGCAGGCGGGAAGGCCTGCGGATTCTGTCCGGCGAGGAATGGCGCAATGGTTTTGTGTTGCCCGGGAGCCGCCTGTTGCACCGGCTCTTCCTGGCGCGGAATGACCTTCTCGATCTTCGCCCCAATCCGGTCCTGGATCGGTTTGCTGGCATCGGTTGCCGGCACGATCTTGGATGGCTGCGGATCGGCCTTGATCACCGGGGGCGGAACCGCCGTTCCGCCGCCGCCGGAGATTGCGCGATATCCGAATGCGGCCGCTGTTCCGACGACGGCAAGCGCCAGCACCGCGAGCACCGTCACCAGATTGCCGCGCCGTGGCAGCGGGATGCGTCGGCCCGCCTCGGGCGCAATCGCCTGTGGGATCGGCGGGGCGCCGGACGGATCATAGGGGTGTCCATAGCCTCGATCGGCGTCCGCATGACCGTAAGCCGAATAGTCCGGAGCGGCCCCGGTCGGCGCGTATCGGTCGGGCCCGGGTGCGACCGGCGGATGACCATAGGATTGCGGCGCGTAGCCTTGGTCGGCATAGCGCCCATCGTCGTAACGCGGGTCCTGATGGTATCGGGGATCTGCGTAGCGCGGGTCCTGATAGCGCGGGTCGCCGTACTGCGAATTGTCGTAACGCGGGTCGGCCACATAGCGCGGGTCGGCCGCATAGCGCGCATCGCCGTAGGCGGGGTCCGAATAATGTCCGTCTTGATAGGCCGGTCCCGTGTACCGGGAATCGCCATAGGCGGAGGGATACGGCGCATGCCCATAATCGCGATCGGTATAACCGCCCGACCCGTCCGCATAGGGATCGTGTCCACCGGCATAGCCGCCGCGAGGCGCGTCATCCCGCCAGCCCGCGTCGCCGGGATCCTGACGGTAGCTGTCCTGCGATGCGTAGCGGTCAGGCGCGGCCCAGCTTGGCTCCGCCTGCTGCGCTGCGCCGTAGGATGGTCGTGCCGGACGCGGATCGTTCTGCGGATCGGCCTCGTTCTGCTGGCCGATCAGGCGCGCCAGCTCGGCGAGCGGATCACCCGCAACGGGTGCCGCTGGCGACCTCGTGCCGGGCCGCCGGAGCATGCCGTTGTCGCGGTATCCGCGCGTACGATCGTTATCCGCCATCCTTCGACCTTCTTCGACCGGGCCGGTTCAACGCAACCATCCCTGCCGGTCCTATCCGTGTCGACTGTTACAGAGCGGCGTGCCGACAGGCACTCATCCCCATGCGACCGGCCGCTCCAAGCGACTCACCGCATTTCCTCCGGCGCCCCTACGCCGAGCAGACCGAGACCCGAGGCAAACACGGTGACGACTGCCTGGACAAGCGCCAGACGCGCCACGGTTAACTCTTCATCATCTTGTCTAATGAAGCGTAAATGAGGCAAGCCCTTTCCTTGGGTGAAATGGGCATGAAAGTCGCTTGCCAGGTCGTAAAGGTAGAAGGCGATTCGGTGCGGCTCATGGGCCTGGGCCGCGGTTTCGATGAGCCGCGGATACAGCGCGACCTTGCGGATGATGGCGAGTTCCGCGTCCTCGGTCAGACGGTCGATCGGAGCTGCTGACAGCAGCGCAACCCTGCCCTCCTCGCTGTCCGGCAGGCTCGGAAACACCTCGCGCGCCTGACGGAAGATCGAATGCCCGCGCGCATGCGCGTATTGCACATAGAACACCGGATTGTCGCGCGACTGCTCGATCACCTTTGCGAGGTCAAAGTCGAGCGGCGCATCGTTCTTGCGATAGAGCATCATGAAGCGCACGGCGTCCGGCCCGACTTCATCGACGACTTCGCGCAGCGTGACGAATTCGCCGGCGCGCTTCGACATCTTCACCGGCTCGCCGGCACGCAGAAGCTTCACAAGCTGGACGATCTTGACGTCGAGGCTCGCCTCTCCCTTGCTGATCGCCTTCACCGCCGCCTGCATGCGCTTGATATAGCCGCCGTGATCGGCGCCCCAGACGTCGATCATGTCGCGGAAGCCGCGGTCGTATTTCGATTTGTGATAGGCAATGTCGGAAGCAAAATAGGTGTAGGAGCCATCCGACTTCTTCAGGGGACGATCGACATCGTCGCCGAAGTCGGTGGACCGGAACAGCGTCTGCTCGCGATCCTCGTAATCGTCGACCGGCGCGCCTTTCGGCGGTGGCAGCCTTCCTTCGTAAACCTCGCCGTCGGCCCGCAGTTGAGCGATCAGCGCGCCGACCTTGTCTTCGCCATCGATCAGCGAGCGTTCGGAAAAGAACACGTCATGCTTCACATTGAGCGCGGCGAGATCGTTGCGGATCATCGCCATCATCATGTCGATGGCGGTCTTGCGCACGATCGGAAGCCAGTCGCCTTCGGCCTTCTGCGTAAGATCGCGGCCATATTGCTTCGCAAGCGCTTCGCCCACCGGCTTGAGATAATCGCCCGGATAAAGCCCTTCGGGAATGACGCCGATGTCCTCGCCGAGCGCCTCGCGGTAGCGCAGGAACGCAGAGCGCGCGAGCACATCGACCTGCGCGCCGGCATCGTTGATGTAGAATTCGCGCGTAACCTCGTAGTCGGCGAAAGCGAGAAGGCTCGCCAGCGCATCGCCGAACACGGCGCCGCGGCAATGACCGATATGCATCGGACCGGTCGGATTGGCCGATACATACTCGACATTGACGCTGGCGCGCTGGCCGATGCGGCTTCGCCCGAAGGCATCGCCGGCCCGGATCGCGGCGCGCAGCGCGCCGAGCCAGGCGGCCGGCGTCAGCGTCATGTTGATGAAGCCCGGACCTGCCACGTCGACCTTGGCGATCATCGGGTCCTGGCGCAGCCGTTCTGCAAGCGCGTCGGCAAGCTCGCGCGGCTTTTTCCCGGCGTCCTTGGCAAGCACCATGGCCGCGTTGGTCGCCATGTCACCATGGCTCGGATCGCGCGGCGGCTCAACGGTGATGCGCCGCAGGTCGATGCCCTGCGGCAGCGTACCGGACGCGATCAGCGCTTCATTCGCAGCGATCACGCGGCCGAGCATCTCGGCAAACAGATTGTCGTATCGGGTGGTGGCTGTTGGTTCTTGCGCCATCGGCATTTCGCAACGTGTCGGGCGGGCGGCGCGGCCTAACGCAGTTCGGGGGTCGAGTCAAAGAAGCGCCGGTGCTCCTCGAGCGCGAAGCGATCAGTCATGCCGGCGATGAAGTCGCCGGCCCGGCGCGCGCGCACGGCTTCATCCGCGCCGGCAAGTCCGCTCTGCCACTCCTCCGGCATCGCCTCGGGCGATCGAAGGAAATGGCGGAAGAGATCGCGCAGGACGCCCTCAGCTTCCCCCATCACCTGCGCGACCCGCGGATGGCGATACATCCGCGGGAACAGGAAATCCTTGATGCCGTGCTCGGCCTCGGTCATCGCGGCGGAAAACGCGATGACGGGGTTGCCGGCGTCGCGGATGTCCTCGACGGAGCTCGGGGCCAGCGCCTCCAGCCGGCGAACGGATTCGGCCGCGACATCCTCGATCATCCAGGTGATGAGGCGGCGGATCAGCTCATGCGCGAAACGGGCCGGATCGAGCCCCGGATGGCGGCGCCTGATGTCCCGCACGATGCCGCCGACGAAAGGTACGTCGTCGAGGTCGGCGACGGTAAACAGCCCCGCACGCAGACCGTCATCGATGTCATGCGCATCATAGGCGATGTCGTCCGAGATCGCGGCGACCTGCGCCTCCGCACTGGCATAGCTCCAGAGCTGCAGGTCGAAGAGACGGGCGTAATCGGCGATGGCCTGCGGCACGCCGTGGTCACGGTAGCGGCCGACAGGTCTGCCGTCGCGATCGGTCAAAGGCCCATTATGCTTGACGAGCCCTTCCAGGGTTTCCCAGGTGAGATTGAGCCCGTCGAAACTGGCGTAACGGCGCTCCAGCGCCGTGACGATGCGCAGCGCCTGCGCATTGTGATCGAATCCGCCATAGGCCCTGAGCGCGTCGTCGAGCGCACGCTCCCCGGCATGTCCGAATGGCGGATGACCGAGGTCGTGAGCGAGCGACAGCGCCTCGGCCAGGTCCTCGTCGAGACCGAGCACGCGCGCCAGCGAACGGGCGATCTGCTGGACTTCCAGCGTATGCGTGAGCCGGGTGCGATAATGATCGCCCTCGTGAAACACGAAGACCTGGGTCTTGTATTTCAGCCGGCGGAAGGCTGCGGAATGGATGATGCGATCGCAATCCCGCCGGAAGTCGTTGCGGCTCGGACTCGGCGGCTCGGCGACGAGTCGGCCGCGACTCCGAGCCGGATCGGAGGCATAGGGCGCGCGCGGGGCGGACAGGATCGCCATGGCGGGTGTTTACGCGCGCATGCGCCGGACGCAAGGCCCTCCGCGGCCGCGACCCCGCCGAATTGACGGAACGGGGGGGCGCACCTAACTATTACGCAAACTCAACGTCTTGAGCCTCGATACGATGACCCTTGGTAACGTCACTGTCACCGACCGCGCTGTCTCCAAGATTGCCTCGATCCTGGCAAAGGAACCGGCAGGCGCCATGTTGCGCGTCAGCGTCGAGGGCGGCGGCTGTTCGGGATTCCAGTACAAATTCGATGTGGAGCGCGAACGCGCCGAGGACGACCTCGTGCTCGGGCGCGACAATGCCACCATCCTGATCGACCCGGTTTCCGTCGGGTTCCTGTCCGGGTCGGAGATCGATTTCGTCGATGACCTGATTGGTGCGGCGTTCAAGATCAACAATCCGAACGCCAAGTCCTCCTGCGGCTGCGGGACGAGCTTTTCGCTCTGACCCCATCTGATCGCAGATGTCGGGGCCGGGCTGGCCCGGCCATCCATCGTCTCGACACCTACGGCCGCCCTCACCCTTCGAGACGGCGGCTTTGCCGCCTCCTCAGGATGAGGACGGAATGCAGTGCGCTCCGCCCTGCCTCAATTCACCTTGATCCCGCTCTTTTTGACGAAATCGCCGTAGGTGTTCAGCTCGGTCTTGATCAAGGCACCGAACTCCTCGGGCGACATCGGGGTGGTCTGCACGCCGATCTTGTCGAGCTTCTCCCGCAAGGCCGGCGCTGCGAGCGCCTTCTTCATCTCGGCATTGAGCTTTTCGGTCACGTCCTTCGGCGTGCCGACCGGTCCGAGAATACCGACCCACAGCGTGTAATCCGAATCGGGATAGCCCGCTTCCAGCGTGGTCGGCACGTCCGGCAGTTGCGCGGCCCGCGTCTTCGACGACACCGCAAGCGCCAGCAGCTTGCCTTCGCGGATATGCGGCAGCGCGGTCGCGATCGGACAGAAATAATAATCGACGCGGCCGGCAATGACCTCGGCCAGGGCCTCGGCGCCGCCCTTGAAGGGAATATGGACGGCATCATAACCGGCGCTGACCCGGAAGCGCTCGGCGCTCATATGCACCGCCGAACCGACCCCGACCGAGGCGAAATTGAGCTTGCCCGGATTGGCCTTTCCGTAGGCCACGAAATCCTTGATCGTCTTGATGCCCTTGGACGGCGAGATGATGAGCACATTCGGCACGCTGCCGATCATCGACATCGGCACGAGGTCCTTCTCGGCATTGAACGGAAGATTGGAATAGAGCGCCGGCGCCACCGTATGCGCCGACGAATGCACAAGCCAGGTGTAGCCGTCTGGCTCGGATTTCACGACCTGCAAGGCGCCGATGGTGCCGCCGGCACCGCCACGGTTTTCCACCACGATCGACTGCCCAAGCTGACCCTGCAACTGCCCGAACACGATGCGAGGGATGACGTCGGTCGCCGAGCCGGCGCCGAACGGTACAACCGCCTTGATCGGCTTCGATGGCCAGGTGTCGGCGGTAGCGGTCGACGACGCTGCCAGCAAAATCAGCAGAGCGGAAAGCGAATGACGGCGCATGGTTTTCCTCCGAATGGATCGGAGGAAAACCAGCAAGAACTATGCCGCCAGAGGGCTCGTCCCTATTCCGCCGCCACCGCGCGCGGCCGCTCCACATCCGGCGTCACCTCGACGAGTTGCGGCTCGAGGCGCCGCTTCAGGATGCGGTCGAAACGGTCGAGATAGATGTAGATCACCGGCGTGATGTAGAGCGTCAGCAGCTGCGACACGCACAGGCCGCCGACCACGGCGATGCCCAGCGGCTGGCGCAGCTCGGCGCCCGCACCTGCGCCAAGCGCGATCGGCAGAGCGCCGAAGATCGCGGCAAAAGTGGTCATCATGATCGGGCGGAAGCGCAACAAGGCCGCTTCGCGGATCGCGGCTTCCGCGGTGAGCCCAACGCGGCGTCGGTCGATCGCGAAGTCGATCATCATGATCGCATTCTTCTTCACGATGCCGACCAGCATGATGATGCCGATAATCGCAATCACCGACAGATCCATGCCGAACAGCCACAGCGTGAGGATGGCGCCGACACCCGCGGACGGCAGGCCGGAAATGATGGTGATCGGATGGATGAAGCTCTCATACAGGATGCCGAGCACGACATAGGCGGCAAAGACCGCGGCGAGGATCAGAAGCCCCTGGCCTTTCTTGACGTCCTCGAAGACCTGCGTCGCGCCTTGCCAGCTCGACACAATGGTGGCCGGCAAATTCGCTTCGCTCTCGACGCGCTTGATCGCCTCGTTCGCCTGCCCGATCGAATATCCGGGCGCGACGTTGTAGGAGATTGTCACCGACGGCTGTTGACCCTGGTGATTGACCTGCAGAGGCCCCACGGTCGGGACAAGCTTGGCGACCGACTCGATCGGAATGGTCTGTCCGCTCGCCGTCTTGATCCTCAGCTTCGACAGATAGGCCGGGTCTTCCTGGAATTTGGGCAGCGTCTCCAGGATGATCTGGTAATCGTTCGACGGCGTGTAGATCGTCGCGATCTGCCGCGAGCCGAAGGCGTTGAATAATTCCTGCCGGATCTGGTCGACGGTGATGCCGTAGACCGCTGCTTTCTCCCGGTCGATATCGACCAGCATCTGCGGGTTCTTGATGTAGAGATCCGTCGTGACGTCCCGCAGCTCGGGCAATTGCGAGAAGCGGCGTTCAAGCTCCGGCGCGATCCTGTAGAGGCTTTCGGTGTCGCCGCTCTGGAGCGTGTATTGGTATTCGCTCTTGGAGATGCGTCCGCCGATATTGATGTTCTGGATCGGACGCGGGAACAGCCGCACGCCGGGGACATCGGCTGTCGCGCGCATCAGCCGCCGGATCACGACCGGCATCGGGTCGCGCTCCTTCTTCGGCTTCAGGACAACGAACGTGCGGGCGTAATTGGCGGTGGTGTTCGGACCGCCCGCGCCCACGGTCGAGTTGATGTAATCGACCGCCGGATCGCGCCGGACAATCTCGTCGATCTTCGCCTGCCGCCCCACCATCGCTTCGAAGGAGGTATCGGTCGCCGCCTCGCTGACCACCAGCAGAAAGCCTGTATCCTCGGTGGGGAACAGGCCTTTAGGATACACGTAATACAGCCAGATCGTGCCGACCAGGGTGGCGATCGTGATCATCAGCATGATCGGCTTGAATTTGATCGCCTTGTCCAGCGACCATTCGTAACCGCGCAGCCAGCTGTTGAACATCGCCTCGAACCAGCGCAGCAGGAACCACGGTTGCTTGTCGTGGTCGTGCGGATCGTGGCCCTTGAGCACGCGGGCGCACAGCATCGGCGTCAGCGTCAGCGACACGAAACCGGAGATGATGATCGCTATCGAGATCGTCATCGCAAATTCGCGGAACACGCGGCCGACGATCCCGCCCATCAACAGCACGGGGATGAAGACCGCGATCAGCGACAGCGTGATCGAGATGATGGTGAAGCCGATTTCCCGAGAGCCCTTCAGCGCGGCCTCGAACGGACGCATCCCGCCTTCGATATGACGCACGATGTTCTCGAGCATGACGATGGCATCGTCGACCACGAAGCCGATGCACAACGTCAACGCCAGCAGCGTCATGTTGTTGATCGAGTAATTGAGCATGTACATCACGGCGAATGTGCCGATGATCGAAATCGGCACCGCGAGGCCCGGAATGATGGTCGCCGTGAGCTTGCGCAGGAACAGGAAGATGACGAGCAGCACCAGCACCAGCGCAACGAACATGTGGCCCTGCACGTCAGCCACCGCCTGACGCACCGACAGCGAGCGGTCCATCAGCATTTCGACATCGACCGAGGCGGGGATCGCGGCGCGCAGAGCCGGCAGGCGCTCCTTGATGGCATCGACGACCGCGACGGTGTTGGCGTCAGGCTGGCGCTGGATCGCGAGCACGACCGAACGCTCGCCGTTGAACCAGCTTGCGACCTTGTTGTTTTCGACGCTCTCGGTGACCGTCGCGACCTCATTGAGCTTCACGGGCACACCGTTGCGCCAGGCGACAACGACGCTGGCGTAATCCTCGGCTTTGTCGAGCTGCTTGGGCGCCTGCAGCGTGATGTTCTGCTGCGGGCCGGTCAGCGTGCCGACCGGGACCGACGAATTCACCTTCGCCACGGATTGACGGATGTCATCCAGCGAAAGCCCGCGCGCCGCCGCCTTTTCCGGATCGACCTGCACCCGCACGGCGAATTTCTGCGCGCCATAGACCAGCACCTGCGCGACGCCCTGGAGCTGCGAAATCGACTGGGCAAGCACGATATCGGCGTATTCGTGCACCTTGGAGAGCGGAAGCGTGCCCGAGCGCACCGAGATGAACAGGACTGGGAAGTCGGACGGGTTCACCTTGCGGAAGCTTGGCGGGGTCGTCATTTCGACCGGAAGCCGGCGCTGCGCGATGGTCAATGCGGTCTGCACGTCGAGCGCGGCGGCATCGATGTTGCGGTCGAGATCGAACTGGATGGTGATGCGGGAGATGCCAAGCGATGACGTCGACGACATCGAGGAGATGCCGGCGATCGTCGAGAGTTGCCGCTCAATCGGGGATGCGATCGAGGCGGCCATGGTCTCCGGACTGGCGCCGGCGAGGTTGGCGGTGATCTCGATGGTCGGAAAGTCCACCCGCGGCAAGGCCGAAACCGCCAGCAGCTTGTAGGCGAAGAAACCAAAAACGATAAACGACGCCGTAATCAGCGTCGTCATCACGGGTCGGCGGATACAAGCTTCGGAAAGGTTCATGTCAGGCCCCAGGCTTCCCCTTGCCGCGCACAACCACTCGCGTTCCGTCGACCAGTTGCAACTGCCCGTCCACTACCACGGTCTCGCCGCCCGTCAGTCCCTTGGTGATGACCGACTGCATGTCGACGGTGCGATCGACGGTCACAGGCCGCACTTTCGCAACGCCGTCTTCCACCACGAAGACGAAGCTCCCGCCCTGCCCGACCTGAACGGCGGGCGACGGGATAATTACCGCCTTTTCTTCGCGCAGCGTCACCTGCGTGTTGACCAGCGTGCCAGGCCACAGCAATTCGTCCTTGTTGTCCATGGTGGCGCGCACCAGAACCATTCCGGTCCCCGGATCGACGCTGTTCTCGATCATCGTCACCTGGCCGTGCGCCACGCGGGTTTCACCCGGAGCGCGGGCGTCGACCGATGCCGTCTCGGCCGCCAGGGCCTTGCGCAGGTCAGGCAACTGCCCTTGCGGCAGGCCGAAGGTCACATAGACCGGCTTGATCTGATTGATGGTCGCAAGGGGAGCGGTGTCGGCCGGCCGCACGAAGTTGCCGACCTTGACGTTGGCGGCGCTGATGCGGCCGGAAATCGGCGCGCGGATCGAGGTCCAGGACAGCTGGACTTTCAGATTATCGAGCGTCGCCCGATTGGATGCCGCAAGCGCGCTCGCGATATTGACCTGGGTCTGGGCGTTGTTGAGCGTCACCTGGGTGACAGCATTCTTCTTGACCAATTCGTTGTAGCGCTCGACGTCGCGCTCAGCCTGCTGCTGCTGCGCCACTGCGCCGGCTATCACCGCCTCGACCCGCTTGATCTCGGCCTCGAGCTGGCGGCTGTCCAGCGTGAACAGGAGATCCCCCGCATTCACCATCGCGCCGTCGCGGAAATGAACGCCGGTGATGACGCTTTCGAGCCGCGCCTTGATTGCAACGCTGGCGATCGGAGTCACCGTGCCGAGCGCCTCGAGGCGAACCGGCATATCGCGAAGCTCCGCTGTGACCGCCTCAACAGGAATTTGTCGCGGCGGCGGTCCCTTCTTTTGGGCAGCTGCGGGCTCCGGGCTCCACAAACGAGCGACCGACCCGGTCAGGCTCGTAAAGAGTCCGGGTTGAATGGCGTAAGCCGCCACCCCGACCGCAACCAATGCAGCTAACGTGACGGACCACTTCCGTGCGTTCATAAAAGACTTCCAGCCTGGACGACCCGCATAGCGTCCGGCGCCCTCAGGTTCATCGTGGTCTCACCGCCAGGGTGAGTAATCGGAAAACTTCGTATCATATTCATGCAAAAACCACACCCGGAGCGGCGATATGCGGTAAACACCGGACCTCCTGCCTCATGCCGCGGGAAAGCCGTCATTTTGCCCCCCTGATCGGACCCCCTGATCGAGCCCTATGCGTATCGCCACCTGGAACATCAATTCGATCCGGCAGCGGATGGACAATTTGTGTGCATGGCTGATGGAGCGGCAGCCGGACGTCGTCTGCCTCCAGGAGACGAAAATCACCGACGAGGCCTTCCCGCGGGGTGAACTGGAGGGGCTCGGCTACAATCTGGCCGTGCACGGACAGAAGACCTTCAACGGGGTCGCGATCCTGTCCCGCTTCCCGCTGGAGGACGTCACCATCGGTCTGCCCGGCGACCCGTCCGACGACCACGCCCGCTTCATCGAAGCGGTCGTTGCCCATCCTGCCGGAGCGGTTCGGGTCGCCTCCATCTATCTGCCCAATGGCAATCCGGTCGGCAGCGAAAAATATCCCTATAAAATGAACTGGATGGACCGGCTTTATCATTACGCCTCTGAGCGGCTTAAGCTCGAAGAGGAATTGGTCCTGGCCGGCGATTACAACGTGATCCCGGCCCCCGAGGATGTCCATAACCCGGCGGCCTGGACGGAGGATGCCCTATTCCGGCCGCCGACCCGGGAGAAATTCCGCGCCCTCATCCATCTCGGCCTGACCGACGCGATCCGCGCGGCGAGCGACGCGCCCGGCCTCTATACGTTCTGGGATTATCAGGCCGGCGCCTGGCAGAAAAACTGGGGCATCCGGATCGATCACCTGTTGCTGTCGCCGCGCGCCGCCGATCGGCTGTCAGCCGCCGGAATCGACAAGCATGTGCGCAATTGGGAAAAGCCGTCCGACCACGTGCCGGTCTGGATCGATCTGGCTGTAGAGGCGAACTGAGCGCCGCGCGTCAGTCGCGGCGGCCTTTCATGTACCGCTCGAGATAGAGAACCGCCATCTGGCGCTCGCTGTCGGAGGCCTGCTTGAAGGCCGCGTCGTACATGTCCACGACCCATTTTTCGCCGCCGACGGCATCACGGGCGAGCGTCAGCCACATCAATCCGCGCGCGGCCTGACGGGGAACGACGTCGCCTTTGAAGATGACATGGCCGAGCAGAGCCTGAGCTCGGGGCTGCCCCTTGTTCGCCGCGAGGTTAAGCCAGCGCAGAGCCTGCTTGGTGTCCTTGATCCCGGACGTGCCGTCCAACAGGATACGGGCCAGTGCATATTGCGCGTCGGGGTCTCCGAAATAGGATGCCGCATAAGCATACATTTCGCGGGCGCGGTCGGGATCGGCCTTCACCTCGGTGTCGGGGATGCCGTCGAGATAATAATGCCCGAGCTGCACGAACGCGTTGGCGACGAAACGCGCCTGCGGCAGGTGCGGTGAATCCTCCGCATGGGTATTGGCGATGCGGCTGAAATACTGGAAGGCGCGCAGCTCGTTGCGCGGCACGCCGTCACCGGCGGCGTACATGCGGCCGAGCTTCCATTGCGCCAAGGCATGACCCTGATCGGCGGCATATTGCAGCGAGATCAACGCCTTGTCGTTCTGGCCGGCCTTCAGTTGCGCCGCGCCCGAGCGCAGCGCCTCGATCGGGGTCACCTCGGGCTTGGTGTTGGCGGGCGTGCGGGTACCGTCGAACGCCAGCGCCGGCGCGAGCCACAGCGCGCAAGTCAGGAAGCTGAGCTGTGCGAGGCTATTCATCCGCATAGCTGATCTTCTCGGCCTTGGCGCCCGGATGGGTGATCGCACCAGAAACGGCCGGGCCGACCTGCTGGGCGTATTTCCAGAGATAACCGGAGCCGTGACCGTTATCGCGCGGGGTCCATGCGGACTTGCGCCTGGCAAGCTCCTCGTCGCTCAGCCTGACATTCAGGGTCCCGTTCTCGGCATCGAGTTCGATGATGTCGCCGTCCTGCAGAAGCGCGATCGGTCCGCCGACCGCGGCCTCCGGTCCGACATGCCCGACGCAGAAGCCGCGGGTCGCGCCGGAGAAGCGGCCGTCGGTGATCAAGGCGACCTTGTCGCCCATACCCTGTCCATAGAGCGCGGCCGTGGTCGAAAGCATCTCGCGCATCCCGGGTCCGCCGCGCGGCCCCTCGTAGCGGATGACCAGAACCTCGCCTTCCTTGTACTTGCGGTTTCGGACCGCTTCGAAGCAGGCTTCTTCGCCGTCGAAACACCGCGCCGGGCCGGTGAATTTCAGATTGTGCATACCGGCCACTTTGACGATCGCACCTTCGGGGGCGAGATTGCCTTTGAGGCCGACGACGCCGCCGGTCGGAGACAGCGGCTTTGCGGTCGTGCGCACCACGTCCTGATCCGGATTCCAGGTCACGGACTTCAGATTCTCGGCAATGGTACGCCCGGTCACAGTCATGCAGTCGCCGTGGAGATAACCGCCGTCGAGCAATGCCTTCATGACGAGCGGTATGCCGCCTGCTTCGAACAAATCCTTGGCGACATAACGGCCGCCCGGTTTCAAATCCGCGATATAAGGTGTCCTTTTGAAGACATCGGCGACGTCGAACAGCGTGAAGTCGATCCCTGCCTCATTGGCAATGGCCGGCAGGTGCAGCGCCGCGTTCGTGGAACCGCCGGAGGCCGCGACCGTAGCGGCGGCGTTCTCCAATGACTTTCGCGTGACGATATCGCGGGGGCGAATGCCGGCGAGAAGGAGGTCCAAGACCTTCTCCCCCGCCGTCATGCAGAAGGAGTCGCGGATTTCGTAAGGCGCGGGAGCCCCGGCCGAGTACGGCAGCGCGAGGCCGATCGCCTCGGAGACCATCGCCATGGTGTTGGCGGTGAATTGTGCGCCGCACGCACCGGCGGACGGACAGGCCACCTGCTCAAGCCCCGCCAGATCCTCGTCGGACATCGCGCCGACCGAATGCTTGCCGACCGCCTCGAACACGTCCTGGACGGTGACCGGCCTGCCCTTGAAGGTGCCCGGCAGGATCGATCCGCCGTACAGGAAGATCGAGGGCACGTTCAGGCGCACCATGGCCATCATCATGCCGGGCAAGGACTTGTCGCAGCCGGCAAGGCCGACCAGCGCGTCATAGGCATGGCCGCGCATCGTCAGTTCGACCGAGTCCGCGATGACCTCGCGCGACGGCAGCGACGCGCGCATGCCGCCATGTCCCATGGCGATGCCGTCGGTAACGGTGATGGTGCAGAATTCGCGCGGCGTTCCGCCTGCGGCCGAGACGCCTTTCTTGACTGCCTGCGCCTGACGCATCAACGCGATGTTGCACGGCGCGGCTTCGTTCCAGCACGACGCTACCCCCACCAGCGGCTGATGGATCTGGGCCGTGGTCAGGCCCATCGCGTAAAGATAGGATCGGTGTGGCGCCCGCTCCGGCCCTTCGGTGACGTGGCGGCTGGGCAACTTTGCTTTGAGATTGGTCTTGGCGTCCATGTGAACTCGATCGGGCTCCCCGCCCCGTCGTACGCGCAACAAAAGAACGGTTACGCCGCTATTTCTGCCGTGTCCTGTGAGCGGGGCCTATGGCCAAATAGCGGCATCGGGGCACTGACACCGAAATGTCTCGCATGTGTGGCGGGGAAGCCACGGAACCGCTCGGCCAGCGACCGACTCGCAGGGCGCCTGCTTGCCTGCAATGTCCCAGAAAACGACAACGCTTCCTGGAACCCTATACGTCCCCTCACGGTTGCCGATGGATACCCGTGGCAATGGAGCGGAGCGATGGGCCAGCCCGACCGTGCGTCCTTGCGCAAGATTGCAGTCGTCGTCGAAGGTGACGACGAGCAGCGCCATCTCCTCGGTACGATCTTTGAGGAATCCGACGTGCGGGTGATGGCCTGCGGCACCGCCGATGAAGCCGTGCGCCTGATGGAAAAAGTCGGCGGCGACGCTGTCTTTATGTTCGCGGACCTCACCGATTCGCGGGGACTGGCGCGGGAAGTCGAGAGCCGCTGGCCTCATACGTATCTCGTGACCACCCAACCTGCCGGCCGGCCGGACATGGCGCGCCCCAAACGGGCCAAGGAAATCGAAAGGCCGTGGCGGGCGCTCGACCTGATCGTTGAACTCGAGCGCGCCATCGCCGCGCATTGAGCCCCTTACGGCAAGCTCACCTTCGGACCAACCCGATCCAGTGCGCTGGAAAAGCGGGCAATCGCGTCGGCTATCCGCAGCCGCACGATCTGGTCGGCAAACGGGTCTTCACCTGGTGTCGCGAGCAGCCAGTTCTTCAAGGCGCGGATCGCGGCGCGCTCTGGCTCACTGGCCGGAAATACCCTCTGGCGGTCTGGTTTTTTCGGGGTCATGAAACCCTCCCTTGATTGAGCCGCCAACCGACGAATCGCCAGCGCCGTTCCAACACGCGCCGATCACGTTCCCGGAATCGTCACCCTCGCCTTGTCCGCTACGGTCGCGTTAAACGATTGTGTGCCGCACAAACTGACCCGCTCCTTCTTCGACCGCTCGGTCCATGAGGTCGCCCCCGACCTGATCGGGGCGTCGTTCCTTTTCAAGGGCGTCGGCGGGGTCATTGTCGAGGTCGAGGCCTATCACCACACCGACCCGGCCGCGCATTCATACCGGGGAGAGACGCCGCGCAACGCCGTGATGTTCGGACCGCCCGGCTTTGCCTATGTCTACCGCTCCTACGGCATTCACTGGTGCGTGAACTTCGTTTGCGAGGCGAAGGGCTCCGCGAGCGCGGTCCTGATCCGGGCCATCCAGCCGACGCAGGGGCTTGCCGCGATGAGACGGCGGCGCGGTATGGATGACGAGCGGCTGCTATGCGCAGGGCCAGGACGAATCTGCGAGGCCCTGGCGATCACCATCGCTCATAATGGATTGCCGCTTGATCGCGCTCCGTTCGAATTGCGCAGCCGGTCCGAACCGGTCGAGGTCGCCTCGGGCCCACGCATCGGCATCACCAAGGCGGCCGACCTGCCCTGGCGCTATGTGCTGAAGGGCTCGCGCTATCTGAGCAAGCCGCTCCGCCAGCCGGCGTAATCAATCGCCGGGCCCACCGGGGATGACCGAGCTCGTACCGGCGAAGTGCTTCTGCCAATGCGATGCGTGCTGATAATAGGCAATCACGTCGTGCGCCAAGACAGCGTCGACGTCTGCGCCGTACGCAGGCTTACCGTTGTGCCATTGCGTCACATCGCGGTGTGGGCCGAGGAGTACGAAGTCGTCTCCCCGGATCAGGCCGACCTTCTGATAATTCGAAATGAACGCGCGCGCGGGGCCTGTCTCGCCTGACTGATCGGCGCCGACGAAACGGCTGCGATAGCTCATGCCCAGCAGGCCGAGGATCGTCGGCGCGACGTCAATCTGACTGACAAGCCGATCGACGCGACGCTGTGACACGAAGCCGGGTGCGTAGAAGATTGCCGGGATGTGATAGCCGTCCGGATCGACTTCGATCTTTCCGGCGGAGGACGCTGTGTGATCGGCGACGAACACAAACAAGGTGTTTGCGAACCATGGCTTGTCGCGCGCCGCTTCCAGAAACCGTCCGATCGCATAGTCGGTGTATTTCACGCCGCCTTCGCGGGTCCGCTCGACGTCGTTCGCCGGCGTCGGTTTCCCGTGTGGCGGATCGATGCGGCCGGCGGGATATGTGTACGGTCTGTGGTTGGACACCGTCATCACATGCTGGAAGAAGGGCTGGCCGGTCGCATGGGACGCGTCGGCTTCGCGCAGCGCGCGCGCGAACAGATCCTCGTCGCACACGCCCCATGCATTGGAGAACGAAACCTCGCCGGCTTTGAACTGCGCCCGGTCGATCACGCGGTAGCCGTTGGCCGTGAAGAACGCGTTCATGTTGTCGAAATAGCCGTCGCCGCCGTAGAGATAGGTCGCGCTGTAGCCGTGGTCCCGCAGCACCGAGCCCAGCGAGAACAGATTTGCATTGCCGGGCCGGCGCAGGATCGATTGTCCCGGTGTCGGCGGCACCGACAGCGTTACGGCCTCGAGTCCGCGCACGGTGCGCGTGCCGGTGGCAAGCATATGCGTGAAGAACAGGGAGCGGTCCGCCAGCGCGTCGAGATTCGGGGTGAGCGCGAGCCGGTTGCCGAACCGGCTCATATACGACGCGCTCAGGCTCTCGATCGTCACCAGAACCACGTTCCTGTGCACCCGCACCGGCGCCGATTGAACGATGTCGCGCGTGATGTCTCCCGGCGCGTCCCCCGTGAAATGGACGCCCGGCTCGGCGACGAGTTCGCGGATGCGCGCATTCACCCGCGCGTCGTCGTCGATCGCATAAAAGCGGCGATAGTCGATCTCATTGTTGAAAAAGGCGCGCACCAGCGTGTAGACGCCGTTCGACGAAATCTCGTTGGCGTAGTTATTGCTCGACAGCGCCGTCCATTTCGACGTCGATGAATCGTTGATCGCGATTGCGGCGCCGGCAACAAGCAGCAGCATCGCGACGCGCCCGCCGAACGACGTCCCGTCGGGGGCGACGTCGAGATATCTGCGCATCGCGAACGTGAGGATCAGAGCGGCGGCGCCAAGTCCGGCGAGCAGCCAGACGACGGGGTAGGATTCCCGGATATTGCCGACCACCTCGCGGGTATAGACAAGATAATCCACCGCAATGAAATTGAAGCGTGCACCAAATTCATTGAAGAACAGCACCTCGCCTATCGTCACGAAGCCGACCAGAAACGCGGCAAAGACGAAACCCGAAAAGGTCATCACGCGATCGAAATGTCCGCCACGGAGCCGAGCCGGCAGAAGCGTCCAGTACAGCGTGCCTGGTATCAGCAAGACCAGAAGCACAGAGACATCGAACAAAAACCCGATCGCAAACGGACGCACGAGGTCCCATGGACCGTCGATGAAGTTCGTGCCAGCAATGATCGCGAGCAGCAAACGCAGCAGCGTCTGCGCCACAAGAAAAAGCGCGACAAACGGCCAAAACCGTATCACCCAGGCGCGCAGAGCGCGCCCGATCCTCCTCACCCGCATTGGCATGCACGACCCCCCGCGATGGAACCTATCCAAGCGTCCCCAATTGCGGTTCAATTTTGACCGACAGCAAGATGGGCTCGAAAATCGCCCCGGACTTCAGGCGGTCATAAAGCTGGGATTGCCTGCATAACGCGGGCTGATCGGCGGACCCGATCGATTACCGCAGCCATCAGTTCGCGTCTGCCCGTTTCACGTCCTTGATGTCGGTGAAGACGATGCCCGGCGCACGCTCGCGCGTGTAATCGAGATTGAACTGGTTGCGGGCGAGGAAGACAGGGTCGCCATCGAGATCGTCCGCGACGCTGGACGAATTGTTCTTCACGAAGGTCTCGAATGCTTTCGCTGCCTCCTTGGGATCGCCCTTCCCGTCCGGCGCGATCCAGCGCGCGAGCGTAAACTCGCTCTGATCCCAGCTCACTTCGAGGCCGTATTCGTCCATCAGCCGCACGCGGAGCACGTCGAGCTGCAACGGACCGACGACGCCGACCAGCGCCGGCGAACCGTCATGCGGCCGGAAAACCTGCACAACCCCCTCCTCCGCGAGCTGCTGCAAGGCCTCCTTCAGCTTTTTTGCCTTCATCGCATCGGGCAACCGCACCCGGCGCAGGATTTCGGGTGCGAAACTCGGCACCCCGAGGAAGTTGATGTCCTCGCCTTCGGTCAGCGTATCGCCGATGCGGACCGAGCCGTGGTTCGGGATGCCGACGACGTCCCCGGCATAGGCCTCCTCCGCAAGCGCACGATCCTTGGCGAAGAAGAATTGCGGCGCGTTCAGAGCGATCTGCTTGCCGGTCCTGATCTGCTTGACCTTCATGCCGCGCGTCAGCTTGCCCGAGCAGAGCCGGGCGAAGGCGATGCGATCGCGGTGGTTCGGGTCCATATTCGCCTGGATCTTGAACACAAAGGCCGACATTCGCGGCTCTTCGGCCTCGACGACACGCCGGTCGGCCTTCTGGTCGCGCGGCGGCGGCGCGACGCGCCCGAGTGCATCGAGAAGATCGCCAACCCCGAAATTCTTCAGCGCCGAACCGAAGAAGACCGGCGACAGATGGCCCTCGCGGAAAGCCTGCAGGTCGAAGCCGCGGCAGGCTTCACGGACCAGCTCGAACTCTCCCTCGATGGCAGACGCATCAAGATTCGGGTTGAGCGCTGCGACCTCGCGGATGCTCATCTGCCGCATGGCGCCGGACTTGCCGGCATCACCCTCCAGGAGCCGGACGCCGCCGGATTCGACTTCGATCGTGCCTGTGAAATCGCGGCCGCGCCCCACCGGCCAGTTGACCGGCGCAGTATCGAGCGCCAGCGTCTTCTCGATCTCGTCGAGGATCTCGAACGGATCGCGGCTCTCGCGATCCATCTTGTTGATGAAGGTGAGGATCGGAATGTCGCGCAGCCGGCAGACTTCGAAGAGCTTGCGGGTGCGCGCCTCGATGCCCTTCGCGGCGTCGATCACCATGACAGCGGAATCGACGGCGGTCAGCGTGCGATAGGTATCCTCCGAGAAGTCTTCGTGACCGGGCGTGTCCAGCAGGTTGAAGACATGCGCGCCGTATTCGAACGTCATCACCGACGTCACGACGGAAATCCCGCGCTCCTTCTCGATCGCCATCCAGTCGGATTGGGTGGTCTTTCGATTCCGCTTGGCCTTGACCTGGCCGGCAAGCTGGATCGCGCCGCCGAACAACAGCAGCTTTTCGGTCAGGGTCGTCTTGCCGGCGTCCGGATGCGAGATGATCGCGAAGGTGCGCCTCCGCTCGATTTCCGCGGCAAGCGGCGAAAGCGGGGCGTCGGATGGGGCGCGGAGCGGCATGGTCATGGCGGCTATGTACAGGCTGCAAGCGAGGATTCAACCGGCTTGTTGCCCGTGAAAGGGCCGCGCGCCAAGGTCCGACGTTGAGCGTCGAAGCGAGGCTCTATGCGCCGCCCCTGCGTTGGATAGAGGGCCGGCGGGTCATTGCGGACGAGATCAGTCCTGCAGGAAGGCGGGGCAATGGCCGTGGGCCTTCGCCCAAGCCTTCAGGTCCTCGCGCGTCACCTCGGTATTCCAGCCCGGATTGGCGCGTTCCTGCGCGATCATTTCCTTCGTGGCATGCGGCTTCGGGCTGATCGGCAAGGCGCCCGACTTGATCGCGTCCAGGATCGCCGCCGACCAGGCGACCGATTCCTGCGTATAGGGATGGCCCGGCTCAATGTCGCACCACAAGCGCGACGCATTGGAGACGTTCAGCTTGTTGACGAGCTTCCAGGCCGCATAATTCACCTTACGCGGCGCCTGCGCAACGGCGGGCGTTGAATTCAAATTCGTCAGCGCAAGCTGCGCCACGCACAAAAGGACGCCGGCCACGATCGTGCAATAACCGCCCATCAGCGCGAGCGGCACGGATACGCCTTCCTGAATCGCCCAGAGCGTGCATCCAACGGCAAACAGCAACGCGCCGGCGAACGGCACGATCTGTGACGGTCCGATCCGGCTTCGCAAGGTCTGAATGAAGCTGCGAAAGCCCTCATAACCGGCATCGTCCGAAGCTCCGGCGAGCACTGCCGTATGGGAAGAAGCGGCAGGTGTAGAGGACGAATTTGCCATGGCTGCTCTGTATCACATCGGAAGACGGGCAACGCGCGACGAATCAAAACGATGCACACCAGTTAATCGAAAGACCACGATGTCATCAACTGCGCGGTCGAACGGCGATGCGTCAGGACGACCATCGATCTCGCGGGTTAGCGCCCGTCATCAATAGGCGATGACGTATTCGCATCCCGATGCGGTCTGGAACTGTCGCGTGATCTCTCCGCTTGACAGATCGAATTCCAGCACCACCGCATCGTCGTGACAGCACAGGAAGGCGTGGCGGCCGTCCTGCGCAAAGCCAAATCCCATCGGCCCCTTGGGCGTTGCGATCGACGCAATCTGGGTCATCGACGCCGCATCGAAGATTGCGACATGATTGTCGAGCAGTGACGACACACAGACAAAATGCCCGTCGGGCGACACGCGGACGCGCTTGAGCTGGTTCGGCTTCCCCTCGCCGCCTGCGATGGCGACCGTCTTGCGCAGGGTTTCCGCGATAGCGTCGAAGACATAGAGCGTCGGCGAGCGATGCGCGCAGACGAAGAGACTGCGTCCGTCCGGGCTGACGCAAAGCCCTTCGGCGAGGTCCGGGATCGGCAGACGCCCTGTCATCGTCCGCTTCCTTCGATCGATGACAGCAACGAAGTCCGATGTCTTGCAGGAGGCGAAGACCTTGTCCGCTTCATGGCTGACGGCGAGCCAGTGCGCCGCCTTGCCGGTATCGACGCTGCGCAGGTCGCCGCTGACAGGATCGATGGCCAGCACCGCGTTGCCAAGCTCGGCCGTGGACCACAGCGTGCCGTCCCGATCCAGCATGACGCCATGCGGGGCGACATCGGCGCCGACATCGATCATCCGCGCGAGCGTCCGTCGTTCAAGATCGATCAGCGCAATGCGGCGGTCCGGATTGGCATTCCTGCCGAAGATCCCGCCGCCATAAACCGAGGCAAAAACCTGGCGGCCATCCGCCGACAGCACCATTTCGTGCGTCGACGCCGGCATGTCGATCTCGCCGGTCTTTTCGAGCGTTTCGGCATCGAAGAATTGGACCTTGTTCGCTGTCTTGCAGGTGACGACAAGACGCGGACCGCCGGGGCGGTTGTTGGGATCGATCATTGCCCGCTCATTCTGAACGACGCATCGAAGCCAAGCTCGCGCTTGGCCTTTTCGCTCGAAACCGCACCATCGTCTTCGGCGAGATTGTAGATTCCAGTCTTGCCGCGGGTCAGCGCCAGGAGCGCCGCCTGCGCTGCGGCCTCGACATGCAAGGGCGCGGCGCCCTGCGGCGTCTCGGTCCAGGTGCCGGGACCATAGAAGCGTCCGTAACGCAGCACGATGCCGTCGATCCCCTCGGTGCGCAGCACGGCGTCTTCCAGCGCGATCACGCCCTTCTGCGCCGGGTTGATCGGATGATCTTCGGTCAAGGGCCCCTCGCCCGGCGCATAGGCAAACGCGATGCTCTGCGCGATCACGCGCCGCACGCCATTGGTCAGAGCAGCATCGATCAGATTGCGTGTCCCCTCGATGCGCAGGCGCGCATTGGCTTCGAGTGCCGCGGGCAAGGCGGCCGGGTCGATGGTCTGGGGCAGATCGGTCAGCTGGTGAATGATCGCGTCCGGATGCGCGGTGTGGACCGCAAGCTTCAGCCGTTGCGCGTCATACGCATCGACCAGCACCGGGACGACCCCGATCGCTCGGAGCGCCGCAAGTTTGCTTTCCGACCGCGTCGTACCGGCGACCTCATGGCCCGCCTTTCGCAACAGCACGGCAAGGCGGCGCCCAACGACTCCGGTCGCGCCGGCGAGAAAGATTTTCAAGGTTGCACCTCCGGCATGCGCGCGAGGCCCGCCCGCAATTTCAGATCGAGCAAAAGTCCCGGCGGCACCGTATCAAGAACCGGCGTCACCGGCAGGCCCGCGGCCGACAGCATGTCGGCGACAAAATGATTGCAGACATTGAACATGTGAAAGGCGCGATCGGCGCGGAAGAACAGGCTCGGACCGTAAAGGCCGCGGCCCAGCACCTGAAGATGGCCTTTGGCCCCGTCGCTCAGCGCAAACGTGGCGTTGAGCGCCGACAGCATCCGCGCATAGCCCGCCTCACTGACATCGACGCGCACGATATCCGACGACCGGAACACCGCACGCGGGGTGTCCGGCAATCCGACGACATGGAGAACGGATTTGTTGTCCGGCCGAAACAGCGCCCGCGCCGCGAGTCCAAACTGCAGGTCGCCGACGGTCGGCACCGACGCATAGAAATCCTGCTCGCCCCACCCGATTTCAATGAAGGGATAGCCGCCGAACCGTTCCGCGAGCAGGCTCAGCGCGAGATCGCCGTTCTTCCTTACCACCGCCGCCACCTGACCGGTCGAAAGCGCGATGCCCGAATGATAGCCATGGCTGACGACGAAAATCTCAGTCGCCGGCTCGCCCGGCTTCGGCGGCCACAAGTCCGGATTGGACGGGCGCGCCGTGGCGCCGGCGAGTACAAGAATTGCGAGAGCGATTGCCGACAGACCGTAGCCGATGCCGCGGAACAGTCGGCGCATCGATCAAGCCGCGCCTTTGAGCCTTTCCAGCGCCTCCAGGATCTTGGCGCGGCGGCTTTCGGCTTCCTCGCGTTTCTCCTTCTCGCCCTCCACCACTTCCTCGGCGGCATTGGCGACGAATTTCGGATTGTTGAGTTTCTGATCGACCCGCGCGATGTCCGACTCAGCCTTGCTCAATTCTTTCTCGAGGCGCGCGCGTTCGACGTTGATGTCGATGACGCCCTTGAGGGGAAGCGCCGCGATCTCGCCCCGCACCAGAAGCTGCACGGCCCCCTCCGGCACCGATTTCATGAACATGAGTTCGGAGACGCGCGCCAGCCGCTTGACGAATTCCAGCCAGCGTTCTGCACGCGCCTGCGTCTCTTCGGAAACATTGACAAGCACGAGCGGCATCATTGTGGCCGGCGGGATATTCATCTCGGCGCGGACCGAGCGCACCGTCGAGATGAGATCGACCACCCAGCCGATCTCGGCCTCCGCCTCGGCATCGTCCAGTCCGGTATGTGAAGGCCAAGGTGTCAATGCCAGCATGTCGGGCCGCTCGTCACCATTGCGTGCGAGCTGGACTTCGCTGCCGGACATCCGCTCCGGCTCGACCGACACCGGTCCCGTGACCCACCACAATTCTTCGGTCACGAACGGCATGAAGGGATGCAGGAGCTTGACGATCTCGTCGCGCGCCCAGGCAACCATGGCGCGCGTCTCGGTCTTGGCCGCGCCGTCCGGGCCGGTCAGAACCGGCTTCGCCAATTCCAGATACCAGTCGCAATAGATATTCCAGACGAATCTGTAGGCCGCGGCGGCCGCCTCGTTGAACTTGTAGGCTTCGAGCGCCGCCGTGATCTCGCGCGCGGCCTTTGCGGTCTCGTGCGCAATCCAGCGATTGAGCACCTGCTTTGCCTGCCGCGGATCGAAGTCCGGAACGGTGACGCAGCCATTCATCTCGGCGAAGCGCGCCGCATTCCAGAGCTTGGTGGTGAAGTTGCGGTAACCTTCGACCCGCTGCGTCGACAGCTTGATGTCGCGGCCCTGCGCCGCCATCGCCGCGAGCGTGAAACGGAGCGCGTCGGCGCCGTATTTGTCGATCAGGTCGAGCGGGTCCATCACGTTGCCCTTCGACTTCGACATCTTGGCGCCCTTCTCGTCGCGGACGAGGGCGTGGATATAGACAGTGTGGAACGGCACTTCCTTCATGAAGTACAGCCCCATCATCATCATGCGCGCCACCCAGAAGAAGATGATGTCGAAGCCGGTGACCAGCACGTTGGTCGGGTAATAGCGCTTCAGCTCCTTGGTCTCCTCCGGCCAGCCGAGCGTCGAGAACGGCCAGAGCGCCGATGAAAACCAGGTGTCGAGCACATCCTCGTCGCGCGTGAGGTAAGTCGCGCGGCGCGCCGGATCCTGCGCGATCGCCTCGGCTTCGGCTTCGGTGATGTTTCCGTTCATCGTGTCGTAGGCGAGCGCGTCGGCGAGCGCCTCGTCTTCGGTCTCGGCGACATAGACCTTGCCGTCGGCGCCATACCAGGCCGGGATCTGATGGCCCCACCAGAGCTGACGTGACACGCACCACGGCTGGATGTTCTCCATCCACTCGTAGTAGGTTTTTTCCCAGTTCTTCGGCACGAAGGTGGTGCGGTCCTCGCGCACCGCGGCGATCGCTTCCTGCGCCAAGGTCTTGGCGTCGACATACCATTGATCGGTCAGGAATGGCTCGATCACGACGTTCGAGCGATCGCCATGCGGCACCATGTGCGTGTTCGGCTCGATCTTGTCGAGGAGGCCCTTCTCTTCCATGCGCTGGACGATGACCTTGCGCGCCGCAAAGCGATCCATGCCGTGCATCGCAAGCGTGTCCTCGAGATCGGCGGAGGGCTCGAGGCCCGCGAGGAAATCCTCATTGTCCTTGAGGTTCAGCTTCCCCTCGATGTCGAGGATATTGACCATCGGCAAGTCGTGCCGCTTGCCGACCTCGAAATCGTTGAAGTCGTGCGCAGGCGTGATCTTCACCGCGCCTGTGCCTTTCTCGGGATCGGCATAATCGTCGCCGACGATCGGGATGCGGCGTCCGACCAGCGGCAGGATCGCATTGCGCCCGATCAGATGCCTGAGCTTCTCGTTCTCGGGATGCACCGCGACCGCGGTGTCGCCCAGCATCGTCTCCGGACGCGTGGTCGCAACGATGATGAATTCGCCCGGCAGGCCCTCGATCGGGTATTTGAGGTGCCAGAGGTTGCCCTTCACCTCGACCTGCTGCACTTCGAGGTCCGAAATCGCGGTGAGGAGCTTTGGGTCCCAGTTGACCAGCCGCTTGTCCTTGTAGATCAGGCCGGCGCGATAGAGCTCAACGAAAACCTTGAGCACGGCCTTGGACAGGCCCTCATCCATCGTGAAGCGTTCGCGCGACCAGTCGCAGGACGCCCCGAGCCGTTTGAGCTGATTGATGATGGTGCCGCCCGATTCGGCCTTCCATTCCCAGACGCGCTCAAGGAACTTCTCGCGGCCCATCGTGCGGCGATCAGGCTGCTGACGCTCCATCAATTGCCGCTCGACCACCATCTGGGTCGCAATACCCGCATGGTCGGTGCCGACCTGCCAGAGCACGTCGCGACCGCGCATGCGCTCGAACCGGCACAGGATGTCCTGCAAGGTGTTGTTGAGCGCATGGCCCATATGCAATGAGCCGGTCACGTTCGGCGGCGGGATGACGATACAATAGGGCTTCGCGTCGGCGCGGTCGGGCCGGCCGGCCTGGAACGCCAGGGCATTTTCCCAAGCCTGCGAAATGCGCGGCTCCACGTCGGACGGCTGATAGGTCTTGTCGATCATCTGGAAATCGGGGTTTCTGCGGCTTGCAGGCGCGGGCTACAAAGCCCGCCGCATACGAACTGTCAACAATCGCGCGGCTCAACCATGCCGCACGGAAACGATAAAATCGTGACCAATCCCGTCACTGCCAGTCCGAGCCGGGCGATTTTTCTGCTGTCACTTGCCGGCTTCGCCAGCCAGGCCATGGTGCGGGTGTCGGATTCGCTCTTGCCGCAGATCGCGGCCGACCTTGCCGTCACGGTCGGGGCAGCATCGATCGTGGTGACCGCTTACGGACTGGCGCACGGCACCGTGCAATTGTTCGGCGGCGAAATCGGTGACCGGCTCGGCAAATATTACGCGGTGGCGATGCTCAGCGCGATCGCGGCGGTTGCGACGATGCTGTGCGGAATTGCGACGTCTCTCGGCAGTCTCGTCTTCTACCGGCTGCTGTGCGGCCTTGCCGCTGGCTGCGTCATTCCGCTGGCCATGGCCTTTATCGGCGACGTCGTGCCCTATGATCAACGTCAGCCGGTGTTGGGGCGCTATCTCACCGGGCAGATTTCCGGGCTTCTGTTCGGTCAGGTCGCAGGCGGCGTGCTTGGCGATCTGTTCGGATGGCGCAACGTGTTTTTCATCCTCGGTGGAATTTTCGCGCTCGCCGCCGCAGCTCTGGTGGCTGAACTCGTCTTCAATCCGGCAACCCGGGCCTCGAGCGCGCGTGCGCATCGCAAAGGCGGCCTGATCGCCGAATACAGGATCGTGCTGAGTTCGCGCTGGGCGCGCTTCCTCACCATCAGTGTGTTCTTCGAAGCCGCCCTGCTCTACGCCGTGCTGTCATTCATTGGCGCCGACCTGCATCTGCGCTTCGATCTCAGTTTCACGATGGTCGGGGTGGTGGTCGGGTTCTTCGCCGCCGGCGGGCTGATCTATACCTTTTCAGTCAAGCGGCTGGTCAATCGGCTGGGCCAGATCGGACTCGTCATGACGGGCGGGAGCCTCGTTTCAGCCGGCTTCCTGATCCTGTCCTTTCAGCCGGTCTGGTGGTTCGCGCCACTGGCGACCACGTTGATCGGACTTGGCTTCTACATGGTCCACAACACCCTGCAGACCAACGCCACACAGATGGCACCGCAGGCGCGCGCGACCGCGCTCGCGATCTTCTCGTCGGCTCTTTACATGGGGATCACGGCAGGCGTCGCTCTGGCGGCGCTGATCGTGGACCGCTACGGCGCGGTCCCGATTTTCCTGATCTCCGCGGTCGGGTTTCCGCTGCTCTGCGTCATTTTCGCGCGCGGCCTGGCAAGGCGCCGGCAGGCCGCCGCACAGACGGACTAGCGCCCGCGCGACACCCGCTCGATCTCGGCGCGCACCAACCGCTCGACCAGACTGGGCAGATTGTCATCAAGCCATGCCTTCAACATCGGGCGCAGCATGTCCTTGACGAGATCGTCCAGCGTTCGGGCGTTCTGAGTGAGCACGGTATGGGTCAGTGAGGCGAACGCGCTGTCGACGGCCGCGGTCGCGGAGCGGGAGAGCAGAGGCTGATCGTATTCCATCTGCTGCGCCAGCGTCTGGCGCGCCTCTTCCAGCGGGTCTGCGGCAGGCTCCTCCTCGGCGACGGCCAGCACGTCGGGCTCCGGCTCCGGCACTTCAACCGAAACCGTTTCGCCTTCCTGCTCGACGCTCTCCGAGAAAATCACGTCGGGCTGCGCATCGACGGTCGTGAAACTCAGCACCGGGGGCGGCTCGGGCGCGCGCATGTCCTCGGTCAATTCGAGAACATCAGGCGCGGGCTCTCGTGCCGGTTCGGGCGCAGCGGCTGGCCGCGGTGGCGCCGGCGGAACCTCGCGCAGGAAATCCGTCGGCGATGGCGGTAGCACGGGCATCGGTGCGACCGTCGCCACTGCGGCAGGTTCCGGGTTGGATGGCGGCGGAGGCGCCTTCGCGTCGTCATCGGCAATTATTCTGCGGATTGACGCGAGGATCTCCTCCATCGACGGTTCGTGCGATTTTGCCGCTTGATTCATTGCGCCTCGTTTCGTCGCTGAGAATCGCTGCGCGCCTGCCCAGTCAGGCGCGCCGGAGTGTCCTTGCGTTGCTCAAATGCGAATCAACAACGCAACTATCGCCTGTTTTTGTGAGTCGGGGGAGTGTCGCGCGCCCTCTTCGCCGCCCTGTCGAAGGACGCGCGGGCCGTGGGAACGAATCAAACCGTGGCGTCCTGCGCAGACGCGCAGCGCGGTGTCGCCGTCGAAGACGTTGAGGGGTTAGGGGTTACCGGCCGTCCGGTGTGCGGATGCCGATCCAGGCATCACGCACCTGCTGGTAATGGATCATCGGGTCGTAGAGCGGGACCTGCAGGCCGAGGACCGGCACGGACAGCCGGCCGACTGCGGACAGCAAGGTATATGACGCGACGACACGGTCGCGCTGAGCCGTCACCAAGGCAACGCGCGCATTCAGAAGCTCTTGCGTGGCGTTCAGGACATCGAGGGTCGTGCGCTGGCCGACGCGCGCTTCCTCGCGCACGCCGTTGAGCGCGATTTCGGCGGCGGTCACCTGCGAACGGGTCGCGTCGATCTGCGCCTTCGCGGCGTCGAGTTGGCCCCATGACTGGACCACATTGGCCCTGGCCTGGTCGCGGTTGATCGCAAGTTCGAGCCGACGCTGCCCGACGGTTTCCTTGGCCTGGCGGATCAGCGAGTATTCCGCACCGCCCTGATAGATCGGGACCGTGACCTGCCCAACCACACTCGCAGACATCTGGGTCTGCACCGAGTCGGAGGTGTGCCAGGCCTGCTGAACGTTGCCGGTGAGCGTCACCACCGGATACAGCGAGCCTTCATTGACCCTGACCTGCAGCTGCGCAACGTCGACGCCGTATTCGGCGGCCTGGACCGACGGATTCTCCGACTGGCCCTGCGCGACCGCGAGGTCGAGCGAATTCGGAACGAAGCGGTCGACCGGCGTCCCATTGGCAAGGCGACCCGGATCGACGCCGATGACCCTGCGATAGGCGGCGCGGGACGTCGTCAGATTCGCTTGCGCGGTGAGGAATTGCGACTGCGCCGCCGCCACCCGCGATTCGGCCTGCGCGACGTCGGTGCGCGTGACTTCGCCGACATTGAAGCGGTCGCGAGTCTGACGCAGCTGCTCCTGGATCACCTCGACGTTTCGCCGCTGCAATTCGAGCACCGCGGTATCCCGCAGCACGTTCATGTAGACCGTCGCGGCGTCGAGCAGGACCGTCTGCTCGATGACACGCAGGGTCTCACGCGCGGCGAACACCTGCGCTTCCGCCTGACGGGTCCGGTTCGCGGTCTGGAAGCCGTTGAACAACGTCTGTTGCAGCTGTGCGCCGACACTTGCTGGATTAAAGCGGGTCGACTCGCGACCCCGGCGGGACGATGGCGTATTCAGCGTCGGAACCGCGGCCTCGGTCCGGGTGTCGGTCCAGGTGACGCCATTGCTGTAGCTGCCGCTGACCCGCGGCCGATAACCGGACAGCGCTTGCGGAACGGCTTCGTCGGTCGCGCGGAGCAGTGCCCGCTGCGCGTTGATCTGCGGATTGTTCTGGTAGGCCTGCACCAGCGCTTGTTCGAGGGTCGTCGCGCCGCCTGCCCCGCCGCCCGTACGGACGCCCGCGCCAGCAACTCGACGGTCAGCAGCATAGCTCGCAGTCCAGACCGTCACGAGCGCAGCGGCCAGCAACAACGATCCAGCACGCGCCAGTGACATTACTTCCCCCACATAACCCCAAGCCCCCGCACGAAGCCCCTTGCGGCGCCCCCGGGCACTTTACGGCTCGTTAACTTATAGCGGTCCGGCAAGGGGTTTGAAGCCCCGCGCGCTCTTCTCAACGAAAGAATGCGCAAACTGAGTATTTCGGGATACACGTGCCCCAAATCGGGTCAGAACGAGAAGGCCCGGGGCTTCGCAAAGCCCGGCAAGACCGTACCGGCGGCGTCGAAAACGACTCGCGGGGTGACGTCCTCGCCGTCGCGGCGGAGAACAACGACCTTGGCCGCCGGCCCGTCGCCGCTGATGCAGACCAGCCTGCCCCGGTCGGCGAGCTGGCGGCAAAGCGCCTCCGGTTCCTGTTCGGTCGCCCCCTCCAGGAGGATTGCGTCATACGGCGCCTGGGCCGCATAACCGTCGGTGAGCTTCCCCTCGACAACCTTGACGTTCGGCAGGTCAGCGAGAGCACCCTTGGCGTGCGCTGCGAGGCGCGGCTCCTCCTCCAGGGCGAACACCGCCTTGCCCAGGCTGGCCAGAACGGCCGCGGCGTACCCGCCGGCGCATCCGACATCCAGAACCGTGTCCTCGGCCGACACTTCGAGAGCCTGCAGCATCTTCGCCAGGACCATCGGTCGCAGCAGGCGCCGTCCGCCCCGTTCTACCGGAAGGTCAAGGTCGAGATAGGCCAGCTGGGCCTGCTCGGGCGGCAGGAAGCGCTCCCGCGGGAGCTCCAGCATGGCTTGCAGAATGGATCGGTCGGTGACATCGGCGGTACGGATTTGACCGTCCACCATCATGCGGCGCTGAATCGCGTAATCGGCCATGGTTTCGTCCGGACAGAGGCGTGACGCTTCTGCGGCAGCACATCGGAAAACGCAAGATCGCATGTTGCCATGCGGGGCGGACTCTGTGTTGCCCGTGTGCCGGCAGTCCTATATGACCACACGGCGAGCGGCGACGTGGCGGAGTGGTTACGCAGCGGTCTGCAAAACCGTTTACACCGGTTCAATTCCGGTCGTCGCCTCCACTTCCTTTCCGGAATGGATCCGGATTGTCTAAAGGCTTGCAATCGAGCGAGGCTTTGTTATAGCCGCGCGGCGTTCCCCGGTAGCTCAGTGGTAGAGCAACCGGCTGTTAACCGGTTGGTCGCTGGTTCGAATCCGGCCCGGGGAGCCAAACTAAATTCAATCGCTTCGTGTGATGCCCCCTTCGGGGCATTTTCATTTTGCGCGGTCAGCGCGTCCGCGTGGGGACCCTACGGGCGGACTTCCCCTTATAAAAATTTGAGTCGCAGGGTCGCCCGGACAGTCGAGTCGGTGACGGATTGTCGTTTGAGGCCCGCCCGTGACAGAGCGGGCCCGTGACCTGGCGGCGCCGTTACGCGGTTCGTCCAGAATCGGACTT
>NZ_DATMRX010000131.1:0-7527 GCF_035565855.1 Pseudorhodoplanes sp. | reverse complement strand
ATCCGGTCCGGATGAATGGTGATGCGCGTCAGCAAGTCCGCTTCGGTGCTCATCCCTCAAATGTAGCGCAATTTGCGGCCAGCGCCACAGACCCGCAGATCGAAACAGCGAAGCACCAAAGCCAACCACACCCGCTCATGCCCGCGAAGGCGGGCATCCAGAAAGCCTCCCCGACTGTGCGCCCTGCTCTGGATCCCTGCCTGCGCGGGGACAAGCGGAGTGCGTGGCAGCCCTGGCGCAAATTGCGGAGCAAGCGGAGCAAGCGTAGCCCGGATGAAGCGCAGCGAAATCCGGGAACGCCACGACGCCGTCAACATGTCCCGCATTGCGCTTCGCTCCATGCGGGCTGCGGCGATGTGCTCAAGGCCGGGTGCGCAACAAGCAAAAAACTTATCCCCCTCGCCTTGCGCCGCCTTATTCTCCCTCTCGCCGCTCCCGCGTAAGGGACGCAAAACCGGTTGCTCCGGATTGCGTGGGAGGGGTGTGGCGCCCGCGTCCGTGCCTCGCAAGCACGGCCCCGGGCGGCGCCGGGGCTCCGCCCGAGGCCACTAGGAGCCTCTGCCGGGAGCCGGCTGACGCCATGCGCAGGTTGACGCGCATGGAGGCAAAGCGCGGCCCGGCGCCGCAAGGAAAACGCCACGACGGAGCGCCGGAAGGCGCCCGCATGTTCGCGAGGACATGCGGCTCACTGAAGGACAGGTGCGCCCTCCGGTGCTCCGTCCCTCTTTCGCCTTCCAGGCGCACCCCGCGCCTCAAACAACAGGGGTGATGACGCACGCCCGCAGTCCCGAAAGATCGAGGAGACAACCCATGCGAACGCGCATGCGAACCATCGTGCCACCCACCCCGCTCACCGAGGCGCGGTATCGCGACGGCAGCCATGCTTCGCCGCACTGGATCGCCGAACTCTATTGCCTCTGGCGGATGTGTCCGCGCACCGCGTGCCGGCGCGCACGACGTTGCCGGGGCGATGCCTGCGCATGCCAGACCGGGCTTGCTCTGGTGCCGCCGGAGGCCCTCGACTTCATCGCCGCGTACGAGCAGGCGCGCGAGGAAGCGCTGAGCTACGACGAGATGCTCGTTGTCTGCGCCGAGGAGCTCGCCGCGCTGGAAAAGTGGCGCGGCCAGGTGGAACTGAGCCTTGCGTGAGACGTCGCGGCGCTGTTCGTCATCCCCTCGGCGGCGTGAAGCGCGCGCCTGGACGCGAATGGCCGGGCCGCGTCGCCGCAGCCCGGCTGTCTCGTCAAACCGCTCGGCCGGTCAATGCGGACGGTCGCGCTCGCTGTGACGACGGGCGTTCTCGGCCATGTCGTGCTGCGCCATGTCGTCGGCATTGTTCTTCTTCATGCGCTGCGCCTTTTCGGCGAGATCGCGCTGCGTCTCCTCGACCGCGCCGGTCAGCGTCCGCGCCGCGGAGCCGATCGCTTCGGTCGCGCCGCTCGCAATCACATCGCGCGCCGCCGCAGCGGCACTCATCGCGGCCTCTTTCATCAGCGCGCCGCTGTCGGCCATCGCCTTGCCGGCCCGCTGGCCGCTTTCGGTGCGTGCCGCCATCAGCACGGCGGCGGCAGCTCCGGCCGCGGCGACCAGGACCTCTGCCATCATCATGCGACTGGTTTGCGAGGACATCACGTTCTGCACGAGGTTCTGCGGGATATAGTCGAGCAGCCCGCTCATCATGCTCTTGCCCGACGATGCCCGCCGCGCGCGGCCGCCAGCCGCCCGCCGTGCGCCGGCCCGCTTGGCATTGCTGCTTCGCTTGCTGGTGCTCGTGCTGCCGGTGCTCCGATTGCTGGTGCTCCGATTGCTGGTGCGCGCCGCCGTCCGCTTCTTTGCTTTAGCCATCGCTATCGCCTTTGTTCTGGAGGGGTGGAAGGTCGCTTGACAACAAACTCGGCTGCAGGAGGTTCCACGGTTCGGAACCAGGACGCGCTTTCATGCGTGAATCTTGTGTCGGGCTGCTTTCGCCGGGCTATCCTGCACGGCGCAACGCCTGATCTTGTCAGGCCGCGGCGGTTTGCCGAGGACGTGTTCGAAGAAAAACGATGGTCCGTCATGGCTGAAGCCCGCTCGCGCGTGAAGGATTTCAGGCATCGCCTGAAATCGCTCTACGAGGGACAATCCGCACAGGCGCATCGCTTTCGATACGGTCTTCTGGCTTTCGATATCATCACGCTGGCATTCATCGTCGGGACCTCGTTCATCCCGCGCAGTCACTGGGTGGAAATTGCCGACGTCGCCTTCGGCCTCGTCATCCTATCGGACGTGCTCGCGCGGCTCCTGATCAGCGACCGGCCGCTGCGCGAACTCCTGCACCCGGTGACCTGGGCGGATATCGCGAGCATCATCTCGTTCCTCGCCCCGCTGGTCGGGGAACCTCTCGGATTCCTGCGCATCCTGCGCACGCTCCGCGTCCTGCGGAGCTACCAATTGCTGGCGCGCCTGCGGGCGGATTTCCCCTATTTCCGCAGGAACGAAGAGGTCATCCTGGCGCTCGCCAATTTCGTGGTGTTCCTGTTCGTCACCACCGGCTTCGTTTACGAGACGCAACACGCCACCAATCCCGGCATCAAGAATTATGCGGACGCGCTCTATTTCACCGTCACCGCGCTGACCACGACCGGATTTGGCGACATCACCCTCCAGGGTACGACCGGCCGCCTGATCTCGGTCGGGATCATGATTTTCGGGGTGACGCTGTTCTTCAATCTGGCACGCGCCGTGCTGCGCCCGAGAAAGGTGCGGTTCGAATGCCCCGATTGCGGGCTGATGAGCCACGATCCGGACGCCGTTCATTGCAAGGCATGCGGCCGGCTGCTGAAGATCCCGAACGAGGATGAAGGCTGACGTTCCCGCAATGCCTCCGGGACGGGGGCGAAGCGAGCGAATGAGACTTATCCCCGCACGCCCAATCTGCTTTAGCATCGCGGTCGATGTGTTAACGCCTTGAGGCCGACGTCTTAACGTGCATACCCCCCACCCCCCTCTTCCCTATACCCTCGCCATTTTCGACCTCGACGGCACACTCGTTGACAGCTTCCCCTGGTTCCTGCGGGTGATGAACGAGGTCGCGCGAGAGTTCCGTTTCAAGGAGGTCGCCCCCGACGACATCGCCTCGCTGCGCGGCGCCGGCGCACGGGAGATCCTGCGCCGTCTCGAAGTTCCCTTGTGGAAATTGCCGCGGATCGCGACGCATATGCGCCGCATGAAGCGCGAGCATCTCCACGAGATGCCGCTGTTCGACGGGGTCCCGGACATGCTGCGCACCCTGAATGCCGCGGGAATCCGCCTCGCGCTGGTCACATCGGACAGCGAGGCCAATGCGAGGCTTCAGCTGGGCGACAACGCCGCGCTGTTTTCGGATTTCGCCTGCGGCTCATCGCTGTTCGGCAAGGCCGCCAAATTCCAGCGGATCGTCAAACGCGCGAAGGTCAGGCCATCCGAAGTCATCGCGATCGGCGACGAAATGCGCGACATGGACGCTGCTCAGAGCGCGGGCATCGCGTTCGGCGGCGTCGCCTGGGGCTACGCCGATCCGCAGGCGCTGCGCGCCCGCCATCCGCAGATGTGGTTCGACACCATGGGCGACATCCCGCGCCTGCTGGGTGCAAGGAACGCCCCGTAATGCCCCTCACTTTAGGAGCGCTAGCGAGGCACGACACGATCCAGCAATTGCTTCGCTGCGCGGAGCGCACCGGCAAAGGCCGGCTCTTTCGGCGCGCACTCCGCAAAGCAGCTCAGGAAATCGGTTTCGATCTGTTCGCGCGTCCGGATCGCGCGCTCGAGAGCTGCGCTGTTGCGCGGCCCCGGTTTGATCTCCGCGCTTTCGAACCTCGCGAGGTCTGCTTCTGCAGCCTCGCGCGCCTTCGTGCAGCTCGCAACGGCGACCGGCGCCTCGATGCGCGCACTGGCGAGGAAAACGCGGTCGCCGCGCAAGACGGTCATCAAAACCTCGTCCGCCTCCATGGGGGGCGTATCCTGGGTCCGCGCTGCAAGGATCGCCGAGGCGTCGGGAATGCCGAGCGGAAGGTCAGCATAGCGCAGGATCGCTGCATCGCTGCCGAGCGCGCGCAGATAGAAGGTCTCGCTTTTTGCGGCTGCCTCGACCGGTATGCGGAGTTTCGGGTCCTGCCACTTCGCCTGGAGCCACTTCTCCAGAAGGGAGCGGCTCGTGACCACCAGTCTGGTATCGCCGCCGTCCGCCTCGAATGCGAGGCCGTCGAGCTTGCCGAAATCGATATCTCCGGAGAACAGCGTCGATACATTGAAGCCATCGGGCTCGAAAGCGTCGGGTGGCGAGACCGGTCCGACGGCACCTTGGATCAGGCTTTCGAGTTCGGCGCGTGCCTTTCCCTCGGACTCCACCTCTGCCGTTCCAACATTAGGGACGCGTTCCGGCGTGAAGCGTTCGATCGCGGCATCCCGCGCCGCAAGATAACGCTCCTCGGCCGTCTGGCTCCGGGCAGCCGAAGGCAGCACAAGGGACAGTGTCAGGCACAGCGCCGCCATGCCCGCCAACCGCTCCGCTTTCATGACAATCTCCGTCGCACAGGATTGAGAATAGCTGGTCACCGATTGTGGCAAACTCCGCGACGGGTTTGCGCGTGACCAAGCTATCCCGCCCCAAATTCGTTTTCAGAGGCAATTGATCCAGGAGCCGCCAATGTCTTCCGCCGTCACCGACAATGCCGCCGACCATCGCTTCGAACTGAAAGCGGGCGACCATGTGGCGGTGGCCTATTACACGCTCGGCCCGGACAAGATTACGTTCACCCATACCGAGGTGCCGCCCGCCTTGTCCGGTCAGGGCATCGGCTCGAAGCTGGCGCGCGGCGCGCTCGAGCAGGTCCGGGCGCGCGGACTGAAGGTCGTCGCCAGATGCCCATTCATCGCCGCGTTCATCGCCAAGAATTCAGAATTCGCCGATCTCCTTGCGTGACCCGCCATGGCGGCCCCGGCCAGAACCTCGCCTGTGCTGGACCCGAAGACCTTCGGACCATGCCGGTCGAGAAAGTCGCGCGCGTCGTGTCCAAGGCGGCGACGACGGCACGGCTGCTCACCCGCTACAATGTCGGCTTCTGGACAAATTTCGGCCCCTTGGGCCGCTATCTGGCCGGCCACCGGATCGTCGACTGGTGGATGTCGCGTGAGATCCCGCATGACCGCGAGCGCGGCTGATCGTTATTCGCCGCGTTGGCCCAGGGCCTCGGCTTCCTTGAGCCAGCGGTTGCGATTCTCGTGGGACGAATCCGCGACCATCCCGAGCAGCGTTTCACGCACCGGCTTGATCCCGATGAAGTTCAGGATGTTGTTCTTGAGAAGCTTCAGCGCATGCGGCCCGTACCAGAACCGATAAACCGAGACGGGCATGGCCATCGTCATGATGATGCGGGCCGACTTTTTCGTGAAGATGTGCCAGTTCATGGCATTTTCGGTGCCCTGCCGCTTGATCAGGTCCGGCTGCAACAGCCGCTCGATGAATCCTTTCATCAAAGCGGGCATGTCGCCGCACCAGAGCGGGAAAACCAGCACCCAGTGATCGCTTTCGGCCAGCGCGTCATAGGCGGCTTTCAGGTCGGGCTCGAACGGCTGTTCCTCGCGATATCCAAGTCGCAGGATCGGATCGAAATTCATCTCGGACAGCTTGAAGAGGTGCACCTTGTGCCCGGCCCTCATCGCTCCGCGCCGATAGGCCTCCGCGAGCGCCTCGCAGAACGTTGCGCGTTGCGGATGACCGACGATAATGGTGACCGTTGCCATGACGCCCTGGCCCTTGTTGAACCGTCTGCCCGACGCAAAGCAAAAAGCAGGATACGGTTCTTGCCGCTTTGCGCTGTCGCAAAGTCTGTCCGCGCCGCACAGAAGAATGCGGCCGCCGGATACGCAGGCCGGCTAGTTGCTGTCGCGCTGCAGCCACCAGCCTTCGGCGATGGGGCGTTGCAGCAGCACCTTGGTCCGGCCCGCCGCCGCCTTGTCGAGGTCGCCCTCGACAATCTCGGCATAGCGGGAGGACTCGCCGCGCACAAAGCTCTTGCCGAATCCGCCGACGGTGGGGCCGCTCGTGTAGAACAGGAACTGCACCGAGCGATGCCCCCGGCTCACGCTGATGATCGAGGCCTCCCGCATCAGATCGCGGTAATCGGCAACGCGCGGCGCCGGCACATGCGCGCGCTCGGGGTTGTCCGGATCGCTCCAATCAAGACCCAGCCGGTTGAGCGCGGGGTCACGCCGAAGCATGTCGGTGATCTCGTCCAGGGTGGCCCGGTGCTTTTGCCAATGTTCGATCATCGCCGAATCCGATGGCGTCGGCAGACCGGGAGCGATGCCGGAGGCGGTCAGCGCCAGCGGTACGCCGATCGCGGCAATCGCCGCGAGGCCGATCAACCCCGTCAGCGTGAGTGCAACCGTGCGACGATTCATCGTGCGGCCCAATATGGTGCAACCCGAGTCAATGCCAAGTCAGTTCCACTAGGGCGACTTTGCGGCAGACACGCGGCACCCGCTGATTGGGTGCACGAAAGTGTGACCCGCCACAACAGCCCGATGTTCTAGCATGGCGTGACAGGTCGCGGCAGACGTGAGCGGCTTGTTGCAGGCCGCCCCATCGGCCCCGACCGCAGATGACCTCATGCGGACAGGGAGACTGGCCATGGCGCAATTTCATGTACTCACCCCCGCGGACGATCAGATCGCGGCATTGCCCCAGGTCCGCCACATCGGCTTTTCGGATTTGGGCGACTCGCTCCGGCAAGGCTGGGACGATTTCAGCGTCTGGCCGACGCATGCGATGTTCCTGTGCATCATCTATCCGATCGTCGGACTTGTGCTCGGTGGCCTGGCTTTGGGCTATGAGGTGCTGCCGCTGGTATTTCCCCTCGCCGCCGGCTTCGCATTGCTCGGTCCGATCGCCGCGCTGATGATGTACGAACTGAGCCGGCGGCGTGAACGGGGCGAACCGACATCGATCCGCGCGGCACTCGACGTGATCCGGGCGCCCGGCTTTCCGGCTATCGTTGCCATCGGGTTGCTGTTGATGGGTCTGTTCCTGCTCTGGCTCGGCGTCGCGCGCGGACTCTATCAGTCGCTGTTCGGCGTGTATGCGGCGCCGGACGCCGTCGGTCCGTTCCTCCGTCAGGTCTTCACGACCGATGCCGGCTGGCAGCTCATCATCTACGGCAACCTGATCGGATTCTGTTTCGCGGTGGTCGCGTTCTGCCTGTCGGTGGTCTCGCTGCCGATGCTGCTGGACCGCGATGTCGGAGCTGCGACGGCGCTCATGACGTCGGTGCGGGCGGTCATGGCCAATCCGGTGGTGATGGCGGTCTGGGGACTGATCGTGGCGGCGTTGCTGGTGCTGGGCTCGTTGCCTGCCTTCATCGGCCTGGCGGTCGTGATGCCGGTCCTCGGCCACGCGACCTGGCACCTCTATCGCAAGCTTATCGTCTAAAGTCGGAGCGCTACAACCGCACGTTCAGGCTCGGCGAAGAATGGCCGACGCCTGAACGGCGACAGCGCGATGCCGCTACG
>NZ_DATMRX010000130.1:0-6270 GCF_035565855.1 Pseudorhodoplanes sp. | reverse complement strand
TCGGCTCGCGGACGCTGGCCGAGCGCGCCGAGAAGACGCCGATGTTTTTCACGACGCTTGCTGCGGCGAGCGGCGGGCGCATCGTGACCGTTCCCGGTGGGGTGCTGATCCGCGATGCCGGCGGAACCATCATCGGCGCCGTCGGAATTTCGGGCGATACGTCCGACAATGACGAGATCTGCGCGATTGCCGGGATCGAGGCGGCCGGCCTGAAGGCCGATCCTGGCGGCACGAAGAAATAGCCTTTCACACACGAACCTTCTGCTTTCCCGCTTCGCGCATGCCTGGCCCTCGACCGATCCGGAGACGTCACAACATGCAATTCTTCTCGTTCTGGCGTTCGCTCGCATCGTTTCGGGTTCGCATTGCCCTGAACATCAAGGGACTGTCGCCCGAGGTCATCGACATAGACCTGATGAAGAACCAGCAGCGCGAGGCGGCCTATCGCAAGGTGAATCCGCAGATGCTGCTGCCAGCGCTCGTCACCGACGATGGTGCGGTGCTGTTCCAGTCCATGGCGATCATGGAATATCTCGACGACGTGCATCCGCACCCGAACCTGTTGCCGTCCGAACCTGTTGCGCGGGCGCGGGTGCGCGGCCTGTCGGGCATTGTCGCCTCCGATGCGCATCCTCTGATCGTGCCGCGCATCCGCGATTATCTCGAGCAAGAGCTCAAGGTCGATGAAGCGGGGCGGATGAAATGGATTCATCACTGGCTGGGCGAAGGCATGAAGGCGCTGGAGGCCAATCTCGCCGGCAGCAGCGAAACCGGGATCTATTGCCAGGGCGACAATGTGACAATGGCGGATATCTGCCTCGTCAGTCACGCCACCGGCTGCAACTTCTTCAAATACGATCTTGCGCCGTTTCCGACCGTGCGCCGCATCGTCGAGACCTGCATGAAAGAGGATGCCTTCGCGCGGGCGCATCCGCTGAAGCAGCCCGGCGCCCCGGCGTCGGTGTGAGAGCGTCCGCGACTGGCTCAGGTCAAGCGACCCCTCCCCAACCGTCCCCCTTCAGGGGAGGCAGCTTGGTGAGCGCGTGGCTATCGCTTGCGATTGCCCTTCAACAATCCCGCCAGCCGCTTCTCCATTTGCGCGAGATCGGCCTCGAATCGTTGCAGGAACAGCCGCGCCGGCGCGGGCAGGGTCCGCCGCGCCGGCGTGATGACGATGAATTCGGCATAGAGCGGCGGATCGATCGTGTTGATGACGAGAGCACCCTGTCCGATGTCGTTGATGCAGATGAGGCCCGGCAGGATCGTCGCAAAGTCCGTGCGCGCGATCAGGTCGAAGGTCGCCATCATCGCATCCATCTCGATGATGCGGTCGATGGCGACGCCATGGCTCTGGAAATAGACTTCGAGATTGCGCCGCCGCACATTCTCCGGCCCCGGCACCACGATCTTCAGTGGCGCGCAATCGGCAAGGCGCACGGGCGCGAGCGGCTTGAAGCCGCTGGCTCGGCCGGAGATCAGCACCTCGCGGTCGCGCAGGATGAGCCGCGATTTCAGCCCGGTACGCCCCTCGAAGGCCGGGACGATCGCGAAATCGAGTTCGTCGGCCAGCACCTGTTCGGTGAGGATGCCGCTATAGGCCTCGACGATCTGCAGGCGCACGTCGGGATAGGCGCCGACGAAATGCTGCAGCGTCGGAGTCAGCGCCGCGCGCGTGAAGGTCGGCATCAGGCCGATGCGCAGATGCCCGGCGACTGCGCCGGCAAGAGCGCGGACCTCCTCGTCCGCCTGTTCCAGGAGGCCGATCGCCTCGACACAGCGCCGGTAATAGCGCTGGCCCGCGGGCGTCGGCGTCACGCCGGCGGGCGTGCGATCGAACAGACGGACGCCGAGCGCGTTCTCCACGGCGGAAACATGCTGGGAAATGCCGGATTGCGTCGCGTTCTCCCGCGCTGCGGCGCGGGTGAAGGAGCCTTCCTCGCAAACCGCGATGATGGCCCGGATCTGGCGCAGCGACCTTGGGCCCGGCATGGGGTTCAGCCCGTATCAGGAAATCTAATGCTCTTGGTCAGTTCATATTATTTCATCTGGCCGGGCCGCGCAGCTAGATTCGGCGGCTTCAGAGGGGAACGCGAATGAAGTTCGGCTTTTTCACCATGCCCATCCATCCGCTCGGGAAGGATTGGCGGACCTCTTTGCGCGAGGACCGGGAAGCCTTCATTCTCGCAGACGAACTTGGCTTTTCCGAAGGCCTCGTCGGCGAACACGCCACCGACCAGGCGGAGAACATCACCTCCTGCACGATCTTCATCGCCTCGCTCATTCACGCCACGAAGCAGATGAAGCTCGGCACCGGCACCGTGAATATGCCGAACAGCCATCCCGCGGCGGTGGCGGCCGAGATCGCGATGCTCGACCACATGCTGGACGGCCGCTTCATCTTCGGCATTTCGCCGGGCGGGCTTTTGTCGGACGCCGAGGTGTTCGGCAATCTCGACGCCAACCGCAACGAGATGTTCCTCGAATGCATCAATCAGGTGCTGGCGATCTGGTCCGGCGAGCCGCCCTATAACCTGCATGGCAAATACTGGAGTGTGGTCTGCGAGAAGCAGTTCATCCCGGATATCGGGCAGGGGTTCCTGCCGAAACCGCTGCAACGCCCGCATCCGCCGATCGTCGTTACGGCTGTGGCGCCATTTTCGAAGGGCGTCACCGAAGCTGCCGCGCGCGGCTGGGAACCGATCTCGGCGAACTTCCTGATGCCGCAATGGGTGAAGAGTCACTGGCCGAAATATGTCGAAGGCTGCGAGCGCGCGGGGCGGCCGGCCGACCCCGCCAATTGGCGCGTGGCCAAGAGCATCTTCGTCGCCGACGACGACAAGACGGCGCGTGAATACGCGACCGCGCCGGATTCGCCCTATCGCTTCTACTACAAGCAGCTCTTCACCAAGCTGAAGGCGAATGGCCGTGTCGAATTGTTCAAGACCCATCGCGACCAGCCGGACGACGAGGTTACCCTCGATTCGATCTGCGACGATCTGATCATCTATGGCTCGCCCGACAAGGTCGCCGACGAGATCCTCGCCTTCCGCGACAAGGTCGGCGATTTCGGCACGCTGCTCTATGCAGGAAAGGACTGGGCCGATCCTGCGCTCGGCAAGCGCTCGATGGTCCTGCTTGCCGAAAAGGTGATGCCGAAGGTCAATGATGCCCTGAAGGCGAGCGCCTGCGCTGCGGAGTAAGGCACGCGCCGCAGCGCGTTGTACCGCGATGCGGTCAGGGTTGACCTGATATCCGGATCGGCCTTCAATCCCGGCGAGGTTTGCACGGCGGTTCCGCCGCCGGAAAAGACAAGCCGGTCAAAACATAAAAATCAGGGAGGAAGGCATGCGATTGTCGAAATGGCTGATCGGCGCGTTGTTTGCTGCGTTTGCGGCCGCGCCTGCGATGGCTCAGCAGCCGGTCAAGATCAGGGTGGCATGGACCGCGCCGGTTTCGAACTGGGCGTCGATCCTGCTTGAGAAGAAGGATCTCGCCAGGCATCTCGGCAAGTCCTACACGCTTGAACCGGTCCGCTATGCCGGCACGCCGCTGATGATCACGGCGCTTGCGAATGGCGAGCTTGAAGTCGCCAATCTCGCCTATTCGACGCTCGGCATCGCCATCAAGAATGCGGGTCTCGAAGACCTGCGGGTGATCGCCGACGAATTCCGCGATGGCGTCGACGGACGCTACACCAACGAATTCTATGTCCTGAAGGACAGCCCGATCAAAAGCGTCGCCGATCTGAAGGGCAAGGTGGTCGCAACCAACGTGTCCGGCAGCGCCGTCGACGTCGCGATGAAGGCGATGCTGCGCAAGGGCGGCCTCGAAGACAAGCGCGACTATACCGTGCTGGAGACCCCGTTCCCGACCATGCGCGCGATGCTGGCCGAGAAGAAGGTCGATCTGATCCCGGCGGTGCTTCCGTTCTCGCTCGATCCCGAGCTCAAGAAGATCGCGCGGCCGCTGTTCAGCCAGCGCGACGCGATCGGCGTTACCGACATGATCATCTGGACCGCGCGCAAGCCCTTCATCGACAAGAACCGGGCGGCGATGGTCGACTTCATGGAAGACTCGATCCGCATCGTGCGCTGGTATCTCGACCCGAAGAACCAGAAGGAAGCCGCCGAGATCGCCGCGCGCGTCACCAAGCGGCCGGCCGCCCAGTTCGGCTGGCTATTCACGGAGAAAGAGGATTATTACCGCAATCCCGACATGCTGCCGGACCTGAAGGCGCTGCAAAGCAACGTCAACATCACCAAGGATCTCGGCTTCGTGAAGGATCACATCGACATCGACAAATATTCCGATCTGAGTATCGCCCAGGATGCGCTGAAGCGGCTGAAATAAGGGCCGGCGGACCTGGAAGAGGCGAACCGGGCGGCGCAAGCCGTCCGGTTTTTTTGTCTTATCCTTCCCGCTTGGGGGCGAGCGAAGCGAGCCGGGTGGGGGCTCGTTTGGCGGGGCATTTCAAAAAAGCCCCCCCCCCGATCTCCTTCGCCACGCGCGTAACCGCGCTTAGGCGCAGTCGATCGACGCTGCCCCGCAAGCGGAGGAGGGGAGAGAAAGCGTCACACCGTGCTCGGCGCCATCGCTTCCTGGTGCCACATCAGCAGCCGGCGGCGCAGGATCGCCATCCCCTTGACCAGCACATAGCCAAGCACCGCGATCTCGAGGATGCCCGCGAATACGCCGCGGGAATCGGCAAAACGCGACGCACTCATCATGGCGCCGCCAAGCCCGTAGCCGCCCATCACCATCTCGGTGAAGACCGCGAGGATCAGCGCGATCGGCAGCGCGACCTGCAAGCCGGTGAGGATCTGCGGCATCGCCGCGGGCAGCATGATCTGCCACAGCATTTCGCGATTGCTGGCGCCGAGATTGCGCGCCGACCAGATGAGATATTTGTCCACGCTCTGGATGCCGACGATGGTCGCGGTGATCACCGGGAAGGCGGCGTCCACCACGATCATGGTGATCTTGGAGGCGTCATAGACGCCGAGCCATAGAATGATCACCGGCAGGAACGCCACCTTCGGCATCGGGAAGCCGACCGAGACGATCGGATCGAAGAACCAGCGCACGATGGCGATGCGCGTCATCGCCATGCCGAGCACGATGCCGACTACGGCGGCGATGGCGAAACCCGCGAGCGCGCGGTAGAGCGTGACGCCGGCATTGAGCCACAGGGCGCCGCTCATCGCGTCGCTCCCGATCCGCACGAGGACGGAACTCAGCGTCGGCAGCTGAAACGGCGTGACCGCGCCGGAGCGCGCGAACAATTCCCAGGCGATCGCGAGCGCGATGATCGAGCCGGCATGCGCGAGCAGCCAGCCAGCCCGGCGGAGCAGCGTCGGCCGCGCGGTGTCGGTGAGTTGCGCGCCGCTCATTGTTGCCATCGCAGCATTCGGTTCTGGAAGATCTGAAAGAGCCGGTCCGCGGCGAATCCGATGAAGGCGACTGTCAGCACCACGGCATACATCGCGTCATAGGAGCCGTTGGAGCCGAGCGAGCCGATCAGATAGCCAAGTCCCGAGCGCGCAACGATCAGCTCCGAACTCACCAGAAGGATGAAGGACAAGGCGAGCGCGGTGCGGATGCCGTTCAAAAGCTCCGGCGTCGCACTCGGCACCACGACGTCCCACAGCATGCGCAGGCGGCTTGCGCCCATGCTGCGCGCGGTCCAGACCAGCGCCTGATCGCTGCCGCGTGCGCCGTTATAGGCGCCGACCGCGATCGGCAGCATGCAGCCGAGCAGGATCAGGAGGATTTTCGATCCGTCGCCGAAGCCGAGCCAGATCACCGTGACCGGGATCAGGGCCGATTTCGGCATCGGATACATCGCCTCGACCAGCGGGCCCATCACGATCTGCGCCGGCCGCCACCAGGCCATCGCGATGCCGACGCTCGCGCCGATGACGATCGACAGGAACAGGCCGGCGCCGGCGCGCCACAGCGAGGCGATGCCGTTGGTCACGAGTTCGCCGCTCTTGAGCAGATCCCACCATGCCACCGCGACGTCCGACAGCGGCGGCAAGGCCAGTGTCGAGACGAGTTGAAGCTGCGAGGCGGTCTCCCAGGCCGCCGCGATCAGGAGGAGCGGTAGATAGCGGATCGCCGCGGTCATGACGTGCGCGCGCCCTGCATCTTCATCGCTTCTTCGCGCACGAGATTCCAGATGTCGTCGACCCGTTCGGCGAAAGCCTGCGACTTGAACAGATTGGGGTCCTTGCGGTCGAGATTGTTGTCGACGATGGTCTTGATGCGGCC
>NZ_DATMRX010000129.1:0-18114 GCF_035565855.1 Pseudorhodoplanes sp. | reverse complement strand
GCCAAGCAGCGTAAAGCCCAGCCGGAAACCGTAATCGTCGAACAGCCGCTCGAGGGCTTCCGGCGCCGGGATCGCGTCCTTGCGGCCATAGGGATACGACACCCAGGGCGGCTTGATGCCGGACGCATCCGTCAGGAATTCGTAATTCGTCCTGATCTCTGCAAACAGGTCATCGCCAAGCCGTGAGAACGGCTCGTGGGAATGCCCGTGCACGCCCAGCACATGCCCAGCCGAAACGAGACCGCGCAATTGCGCGCGCGACATATACGTCTCGTCGCAGAACTGGCGTTCATCGATGCCGCGCGCGGCCATCATCTTTGAGGTGATGGCGTCCACGAGCGCGCTCGGCAGGACGAAGTTCAGCGCATATTTCAGCTGCGCCGCCGCCTCGGTGTCGTAGACATAGGTTTGTCTCGCGGCGGCGAGCCACGGCGCATCGGGACGCGGCTTCAGGTCTTCCGGCACGTGAGAGAAGAACTCGGCCGCAAAGGCGGACGGCTCGGTATGCGCGCGCAGCCAGTGAACCTTGTGGACGGAGAGCGCGCGACCTTCGGTGCCGGGACGCGAACACACGAAAAACCCGGCGCGGATACCCAAGGGGTCGAGCACCTCGCGCGTCGCTTCCCAGTGATCCACGAGACCGTCGTCGAATGTCAGGAAAACGCTCGGACGCGGCAGGCTCACGCGCCTCAGCAGGAAGGCTTCCACTTCGTCAGGCGACGGGAAATGAAATCTTGATCGAAGCCATTCCACCTGCTCGCGGAACGCGGACATGGCGAGCGAGTGGATACCGGGAAAGGCATAAGCCTTCGGATCGCGGATGTAGTGATAATTGACGAAGAGCAGGCGGGACGCGGTCGAGTGGGTCATCGCGCGGCAGCGCCTCCGGAGGACTTCAACCGCGCTTCGCGCTCAAGGAGAAACTCCGCGAGTTCAAGATCGAACGGCTCGTCGATGTTGACGATGTGACGATCGATGATGTTCGCCGCGCAATGATCGCCAAGGATGATTCCCTCCTCGACCAGCGTCTTGCGGCGCACCGCGTAGCAGATGCCGTTGCGGAAATAATAGGTCGGGATGGTCTGACGGATGCTGTGCCTTGCGCCGGCCTCGTGGAAGAAGCCGATCAGACCGTCGGTGACGGTCAGGCATTTATGCGGGGTGAAATGCGCGGGCGCCGGGCTGACGGTCGCGGCTGCCTTGTGGTCGCCGGCGAGCAGCAATTCGACCGTCGCGGTGATGTCCTCGGCATGCCGCAACGGGCTCGTTGGTTCCAGCAGCACCGAAATATCGAAGCGCTTGTCGTAATGCTTCTCGGCTTCCAGCCAGGCGTGCCGCCACATATCGATTGAATTCGCGAGGTCGCCCGACAATTCGTCCGGCCGCATGAACGGGACATCGAGTCCGTGTTTGCGCCCCTCCTCCGCGATTTCTAGATCATCGGTGGAGAGAATCCGCGCATCGATCCACGGCAAGGAGGCCGCGACCTGCCCCGCCCGTCCGACCAGCGACAGACCGCCAACCTGGCAAAGGTTCTTTCGTGGAATCGCTTTCGATCCGCCACGCGCGGGGACCACGGCCAAAACAGTCTGTCCGTGCAGCGCCATCTCGCTATCCCTGGATGCCGATGGTCCGGCTCTCGCGACTGGCCTCGCGCGCGGCCTCGACCACCCTGAGCACTCTGACACCGTCCTCCAGCCGGCAGGTCGTGACCGGTGCGCCGTCCAGCACAGACAGGAATTCGCGGGCGACCGCGACGAACATGTCGTTGCGTTCGCAGCTATATCCGGTCCGGTCCCAGTCCGACGTCGCGCTGCGGCCGATCGACAGCTGGTTCGGATCGGCCGACCAGAAGAGCGTGCCGCCTTCTCCGACGAACCGGATGAATTTCTCGTGCGGGCGCCCGTACAAGTCGAGATGCATGGTGACGCGCGGACCGTTCTCATAGCTGAAGATCAGATCGACATTGTCGTCACTGACGATTTCAAGCGAGCTGATCTTGTCGATCCGGCCGCTGACGGACTTCGGCATTCCGAACAGCCACAGCATCAGGTCGATCCAGTGGCTTTCATCCAGCAGCGCACCACCGCCCTGCTCGCGCTGCGCCATGAAGAAATCCTGATAGCGCTCCCAGGGGTGCCAGTCCGCGAGATGCGCGGACATATGGAATTGCACGTGGACGATCTTGCCGATCGCATTCTCGGCCAGCCGGCGGCGGACATCGGCGAGCGGCGGCCACCAGCGCCACGTATAGCCCATCAGCAGCGGCACATTGCTGCGGTCGGCGGCGTCCTTCAGACGGAGCGCGCCTTGCAGATCGGGGCAAACCGGCTTTTCGAGCAGCACCGGGCAGCCCGCCTCGAGCGCCTGGATCGTTTGCGCCACATGCACATGCGGCGGCGAACCGATCACCACGCCGTCGTAACGCGCGGCCTCGAACGCATCGGCTTCGCTGGCGAAGCTGCCAACCAGCGCGACCTCGGACTTCATTTCCTCGCGACGATCGGCGCGCGGATCCATGCAGGAGACGCGGCAACCCAGCGCGGCGAGATTGCGCGCGTGGCGCTTGCCGACGCTGCCGCTGCCGATGATCAGGATATGTTTGTCACTCATGGCCGTAATCAGCGGATGCCCTTGACCATAGCTTCGTAGGAATCCGGCTCGAATGCCACCTCAAGGAAGGCAGGCCCCTGCGCCGGATTCCACGCTGCGAGCGCCGCCGCAACGCCGTCCTCCGTCTCAGCCCGGAAGACCGGCATGCCGAAGCCTTCAAAGACGCGTAACCACGACGGCTGGCTGATCCGGACTGGCTGCTGCGTCAGCTTGTCCTGCAGCGAACGCGTCCGGATCGACGACAGGTAGCCATCGGTCAGAAGGCAGAACAGCAGCGGCAGGCGGCGTTCGACCGCGATCTTGACCTCGCCGACGAACGGACCGATGCCGCCGTCACCGAGGAAGGCGACATTCGGCACCGAAGGATCATGGATAGCAGCGCCAAGCGCCATGGGAATCGCGGTGCCCATGTAGCGCGCCTGTCCGGACATCAGACACTGCGACGCTGTCCGGGCGTGCCAGCCGTGTTCGGCAATCGTGCAAAAATAGCCGGTGTCGAACACGCCACGCACCGCGCCCGCGAAATGCGTTTGCACACGATCGAACACATGGGCCGGAAGAAACTGGTTCGAGATGAGTGCCCGGCGCAACGCGCCCATCGCGGCGGCCACGCGATCCGCACCCCATTCCCTGCCTTGCAATGCGTCGAGGATCTCGGCCGCCTGCCTGCTGCCTGCAACGGCCTGGAAACCGAACGCTTCGTCACCGGCTTCCGCGACAGCCGCCACATTCACAGCCGTCGCGCCGAAAGGCTTGGTGGCCAGCACCTCGTTCGGCCTCATGCCGATACAGATCACGAGATCCGCGTCTTTCAGCAAATGGTGTTCGGGACTGAGCTCGAGACCGACGCCGGTATAGACGCCGGCCGAGAACGGTCCGATTTCGTCGACGACACCCTTGGCCGCGGCCGTACTGAAAACCGGCACCCGAAGGGAATTCAATTGGTCGGACAGATTCAGCCGGATCGCCAGGGTCCCTGCGATTACGATCGGCCGTTGCGACTGGCGCAGGAGATCGCGGACCGGACCCGCTCCAGCGGACTCGATCTTGCCGGACTCAGCCTTGCCGGACTCCGGCAGCGCCGTCGGCATCGCCGGTTCAGGCTGCGCCAGTTCCAGCACAACAGGACCCGGCGTCTCCGCCTCGGCCAATGCGGCGATGGCGGCGAAGGGCGCGCTCTGGCTCGTCCATTGCGTGATGGCCTTCGATACGGTCGCGGTCAGCGCGGCCTGGTCGATGCGCTTATGTGCTTTGGCAGGTGGCGTCCCGGCGCCATAAGCCTCCGCGATCGCGACCAGCGGAAAGGCCTCGAAGCTGCTGACTGCGAGACCCGGAAGCATGTTGGTCACGCCCGGCCCCTTGATGGACAGGCAGAGGCCCGCACGTCCGCTCAGGCGCCCGACCGTCCCGGCCATCATCGCGGCCGCGCCTTCGAAATGGGTCAGGATGAATTCGCGACCACGCTTTTCCAGCGCATCGATCAACGTCAGCGTCGCGCCACTCCCCGGAACGCCAAAAACGGGGCCAGTGCCGTTGGCCGCGATTTCTTCGGCCAATCGCGCCAATTGGCTCATGACGCCACGCCCTGAAGGTGATCGCGGATCTTTTCGGCGGCACGCCGGCAAACGACCCGCACGGCATCCGGGCTGAAGCCGCCGCAATGCGGCGTGATCAGGAGATTGTCATGCGTCTCGGCATAGCGCCGCAGCGGATGATCCTGGACGTCCGGTTCCCCGTCGAGGACATCAAGTCCGGCCGCCGACAGCCGACCGGATTGAAGCGCTTCGAGCAGCGCCTTCTCGTCGGCGATCGCACCACGCGAGGTGTTAAGGAAGATCGCACCCGGCTTGATCCGGCGAAACAGGTCGGCCGAAATCAGTCCTCGCGTCTGATCGCTCAGATGCACATGCACCGTCACGGCGTCGGAGGTCTCGACCAGTTCCTCCAGCATGACGGGGCGAATCTCCGCCGGCATCGCACTCACGAACGGGTCATAGCCGACCACGTCCATGCCGAAGGCGCGGGCATAGCGCGCCATCCAGCCGCCGATCCGACCGCACCCGACAACACCCAGCCGGCGGCCGTTCAACATCAGGCCGGGAAAATCCTCCCGTATCCAGCTCCCCTGCTGCACCGCCTTGACCGCAGCCGGAAGGCGCCGCGCACAAGCGAGGAGTAGCGCGAAGGTCAGCTCGGCAGCCGGCGTGATGTTGCGCAGGAGTTCGCCGTCTTCGCGCAGGGTTCGGACCTGAATGCCGCGTTCGTTGAGTTTCGTGCGCGCAATGTGGTCCGAGCCGGTCGTCGCACAGCTGATGATGCGCAGCTTCGGCGCATTGGCGATCATGCCGTCGTCGATCGGCACTTTCATGGATGCATCGAGCAGCGCGTCGGCATCGCGAAGCGCCAGAGCCACGGGCTCGGGCGCGTGCTCCGGATGCGTGACGGTGAAGCCGGCCGGCAAGATCGCGCGGGCGGCCTCGGCGCCTTCAGGCGCGCCCAGATAAACGATGGTAAAGCCGCCCCCCGGCATCGAACGCTCCGCAAAGTCTGGAGATATGCGATCGCATCGCGGGTCTCCGCGCCACGCGATCGCGCTTAAGACTATGTGTAATGCAACTGCTTCTGGATGCGAAGTTCGGCTTCACCGAGAATTTGCGCAATCCGTTCGCCGGCCTTGCCATCCCCGAACATCGTCGATCGCGGATAGCGGCCATGCGCGATCTGCTTGCGGATGCAGGCTTCGATTTCGTTGCGATCATAAGGCGCATGAATGACGTTTTCGGCATGTTCGCGCCCGGATTGCCGCGTGCCGATATTGACGGCCGGAACGCCGAGGAACGCACCTTCACGCAGCGCCGAGCTCGAATTGCCGACGAGGCAGACTGCATTGTTGATGAGCCGGGCGTAATCCTCGACCGCGAAGTTGATATAGAAATGGATCTTCTTGGGCTGATGCTGTTCGCGAAACCGGCGGATGCCCTTGGACACGTCGTCAGACCCCGCATCGACGTTCGGCCAAAGCCATGCGGTCTGCATGCCGATCTTGTGGACCGCATTCAGGGTCTCTTCGATCTGCTGCAAGCCCTGCCCGTATTCGGTGGTCACCGGATGCTGCAACACGACGATGTAGGGCTCGTTCGGATTCAAGTCCGCGCCGACGCCGCGATAGCGCGTGAAAATGTCTCCGGGCGACGATAGATCCAGCGATGCGATAGCGTCGATCGACGGACAGCCGGTGAAATGCACGGTCGACGGGTCTTCGCCCATCCGGATGACGTATTCGCACGCAAGTTTCGTCGCCGGGAAATGAATGTGGGAGAGCTTGGTCACGGCATGACGTACGCTCTCGTCGATCGATCCGGTGACCTCGCCGCCCTGCGTGTGCGCAACGGCGATATTCATGTAGCTCGCGGCGATGGCGGTGGCGATGGTCTCGAAGCGATCGGCCACCGTGATCACGACGTCCGGCTTCAGGTTCTCGAACTGCGTCGCAAGCTCCATGATGGCGAGCCCGGTCGACTTCGCCATGGTGGTCGGGGTCTCGCCCTCCACGATGCTGTAGACGGTCGCATTCGGCTCGAAGCCGTCCTTGCGCATCACGTCGACGACGCTGCCGAAGCGCTGCAACAGGCCGGACGCACCGACAATCAGTTGCAATTCCAGCTTCGGATTCTCGCGGATCGCCTGCAGCACGGACTTGATACGCCCGTAATTCGCCCGGCTGTTGATCGCCACGCAAACCTTGCGTCGGCCACGCACCTTACTCATCAAGATCGCTCCAATTCAGGACCCGATCGGAGACCGCATCGCGCGCCAGCCGGCGGCCGACGACGCGTTCGATTTCCGCTGCGGGAATGCCGGTTGCCGGCTTTTTTGTCGTAAGCATGTCGCGCGTCAGAACGGTCCCTGCCGGAAGCGGCCGCGTCAGGGCAACCGACTTCTGGAACAGCTCGCGCATTCCTTTCATCGCCTCCGCCATCGCATCCTTGTCGACGGGGTGGCTGTCGATAACGGCGATCGAGTCGCGCATCGCCGACAACATCGCGAATTCCTCAACGGTCAGCGAAGAGGAGACATCGGGCCCGAACATGCGCTTGTCGAGCGTAATATGCGCTTCGATCAGGTCGGCGCCGCGCGCCATCGCGATCATCGCGGGATAGATCTGGCCGGAATGATCCGACAGGCCGACCACACAGCCGAATCGGCGGCGCAGTTCATCGATCACGTTGAGGCCGACATCCTGCAGGGCGGTCGGATAACGGCTGGTACATTGCAGGATCGCCACCGCTGCCCCGGTGCCGGCCAGAATGTCGAAAGCCTTGGCGATTTCAGCATACGGGCTCATGCCGGTGCTGAGCAGGACCGGCTTGCCGGTCGCCGCGATGCGTTGCAGGAAACCCGGTGACAGCACCTCGCCCGACGCCACCTTCCAGGCGGGCATGCCGAGGCGCTCGAGCAATTCCACCGCGCGTGCAGAAAATGCCGAACTGATGAAGGCGAGCTTCTTCTCGCGCGCATGGTCGGCGAGCCCCGCCCATTGCTCGTCGGTGAATTCCATGCGCTTCCAGTAATCGAAACGCGTGGCATCCTGTTTGGAGAACTTGACCCGGAACGGCTCGTCGCGCGTCGATTCCTCGTCGGCGAAGTGGGTCTGGAATTTGATGGCGTCAGCGCCTGCGGCCGCGGCGGCATCGATGAAGGCATGCGCAAAGCCGAGCGAACCGTCGTGGGCCTGAGCCACCTCGGCAATCAGGTATGGCGGCTGTCCGCCGCCGACGGGGCGGCCGTCGATCGCGAAACTGGCGGAGCCGCGGCTCGCGCTGCCTGACTGGAAAGCGGTGATGGACATTACGCGGCGAGTTCGTCGAATTTGCGAGCGACAACCTTGCCGCCCGGCAGCACTTCATAGATCAGATCGGCGTTCTTGAGGGTGCTGATCCGATGGGCGATCGCAATCACGGTCGCCTCGCCGGCAAGCGCCTGAATCGATGCCTGGACGGCAGCTTCCGTCTTGGCATCGAGCGCGCTCGTTCCCTCATCGAACAGAAACACGTCGGGACGTCTCACGATCGCCCGCGCGATGGCAAGACGCTGCCGCTCGCCGCCCGACAGGGTCGAACCCTGGTCGCGGACGACCGTGTCATAACCCTCCGGCAGGGTCAGGATGAAATCATGCAGGCCGGCAGCGCGTGCGGCTTCCTGAATGTCCGCGTCGGTGGCCGAAGGGGCGCCGAGCCTGATATTTTCGGCAATCGTACCGTTGAAGATTGCCGGCGTCTGCTCGACGAAGCCCATCCGTGCCCGCAGAGATCGCAGCGAATAATCCCGGATGTCGCGGCCATTGATCACGATCGAGCCCGAGCTTGGGTCATAAAGCCGGCCGAGCAGATAACCGATGGTGGATTTGCCGGCGCCGGTCGGACCGACGATACCGATGACCTTTCCCTTCGGGAAAACCAGGGACAAGTCGGTAAAGACGGGCTTGCCTTCGATATAGCCGAACGTGACGTTGCGAAACGTGATGTCGCTGTCGACTTTCTTGAGCTCGACGCCGCGCGTGACGGCATCTTCCGTCGCGTGGTCCTGCACCAGCCGTTTGACGAGGTCCAATGCGGGACCGACCGTTTCGAGGTTGAGCCGCATATTGAACAGGCCGCTGAGGATATTGAGCAATCGCGAGCAGACGATCGCGAAGGCGCCGATCAGCGGTGCGGCTTCGCGAAAGGGAATACCAAATCCGCGCGCCATCACCAGGAAGATGACCGCGACCGCCGCCACCACGATGAATTCCACAAACAGCGACGGCGCTTTTGTGTAGAGCGCCATAAGGACGCTCACACGGGTTTGCTTGCGCTGTGGCCGTTTCAGGCGCTCGAGAACGTCGCTTTCGACGCCGAGTAGCTTGATGGTGCTGGCGGAATAAATGGGTTCGGCCGTCACAGCCATCATCGCCTGCTTTGAGCCCATGCGCTTCTTGCCAAGCCGCTGCATGGGGCGAAGGACGTGCGGCCGGATCAGGACGGTGATGACGGCGACCGCGGCCAGCAAGGCTGCCGTCAGTTTCCAGCTCAGGAGGAAAAGCGCGCCGACCAGCGCGATGGAAAAGACGCTTTTCGTGACCAGGGCCAGGAGCTGTTCGGCGCCCTTGGCTGCGGTCCCGGTCTCGCCGAGAATGTTCTGAAGAATCTTGCCGCGGCGCTCGCCGACGATCGTCTCATAGGGGCCGTAAAGGTAGTGGCTGAGCGCCGCCAGCCGCCAGTCCTCCTGCAGCCGGTTGATCCACAGCGTGACCGTGAGCGTATTCAGGGCCAGCAGCAGCGCCTTGAAGAAGAAAATCACGATCGCGAGGATGAGGAGGCCCTCGGTCACCGACGTCCCGGAAATGCTCACCGCGATTTTGCGCAGCACATCCCAAACCGGGCCCTGCAGCTTGTCGCTGCCGACCACGCTGTCGAGCATCGGATAGATGATGGCGAGGCCAAGACCTTCGGCGATGGCGGCCGCGAAGCTCAGAAATACCGCTGCGATAAGAAGACGTGGACGCTGTGAAATAAGCGGCCGGTATACGGCGAAGAAGCCGGCCAGATTGTAGACGTCTTTACGGGCCGCGTTCTTCACGATGGTTTCCGCAATGCGGGAATGCCGACGCATTCGCCGTGACATGGGGGGTGAGAGTACAGCTTGTCGCCGCCGCGCTGCCATCGGCAGCAGAGCCCCAACCCCACCCTATGCGGCGCAAGCATTACGCTTCGGCGACGCGGCAAGTCAACCCCACAAAGTTCGCGGCAAAGGCGATTCTCTCTTTAGTATCCGACATTTCCGGCGAATCAGAGGCGCCGTGGAGTCCCGGTGATGCGGGTTGCGCGGCTTCCCGGCTTCGCCTAAGCACAGGACCGAGGGCCCGACCCCTGCCGTCGGCAGGCGCCGATTGAGCCGTTCCCGCGTCCGCGCAAAAGGCCATGTTCGCCCACTCCGTTTTCTATTTCTTGTTCAGGGAATGTGCCCGGTTTCGGCAACCGCGGCTCGCGGCCTGGCTGCTGTTTCTGATCTCGCGCCGTCGCGCCCGCTCGCAAGGGAAACCTCCGCATCGCGCGCTGATCATGGCACGTGCGGGCTTCCTGGAAGACGTCGAGGAAAGCTTTCGCGGCACCCGAGATTTCGAACTCGTCGTGTGGCCGAGCTTTGCCCTGAAAGCCTTCGCGGCACCGATCCTGTCGCCCTCGCTCGACCACAATTATTACGTGAGCGTCGATGACAAGATCGAAGCGACCAAGCACGCCTATCGCGATTTCCTCAGGCAGACCTGGCTGCACTTCGCAAAGCTGATGCCGATCGATGTCGTGCTCACCGGCAATTTCAGCTACTGCGCGGAGCGGGAATTCGCGGCGATGCTGGAGGAGCTCGGTACGCCCTTCGTCGCGCTCCACAAGGAAAATGTGCGCCCTCCCCGCCGCGTCGAATATTGGCGGCATCTCTACAAGGAGCGCCGGGGACCCTTCACCGGTCGCAAGGTCCTCGTCTACAACGAGATCGAGCGGCGCCTGCAGATTGAAAGCGGCGTCGCCTCCCCTGATCGAGTCGTCATCACCGGCATGCCCCGCCTCGACCGTATCCATCGCTGGCGGCGCGACCATGCCGGCCCGTCGGCCGTGAATACCCGGCCGCAGGTCCTGTTCTTCGCATTTGCGAGACAGGAGAAGCTCACCGCCATCCAGCGCAAGCCTTCGGCCAAGATCGAGGGAAACATGGAGGCGATGGACGGCGATTGGGGAAAGCTCGGCTGGATGGAGCTCGGTGAAGGCTCCCATCGCGCGATGGTCGAACTGGCCCGCGCCCGCCCCGATATTACGGTCGTCGTGAAAACCAAGGGTCAGCGCCGCAAGAAGGACGACATCCTGCTCATGCTGCAATCGGCGAGCGACACCTTGCCGCCCAATCTGAAGCTTGTGACAGGGGGCGACCCCTTCCCGCTCATGATCGAAAGCCGCGTCGTGGTCGGGTTCAATACCACCGGGCTTCTGGAAGCGATCGCCGCGGGCAAGCCGGTCATCGTGCCCTGGTTTGGCGAAGCGCAGGACAGCGCGATGCGGGACAATATCATCGATTTGAATAATGCCGCGGTCTATGCGCAGTCCGAAGCTGACCTGATCCGTATGATTACGGACTATATCGACAACCCGCGCGATGTCCCGGCCCAACTCGACGATTCTGTTTCGCAGGTCCTGGAATACTGGGTCGGCAATTCGGACAGCGCTGCGGGCGACCGCGTGCATCGGGCAATCAAGGACGTCATTGCGCCGCCACTGGCGCGTGTCGGCTGAGCAATGGCCTTCCGGCTCAAGACGCTGCAGAAATGGCTGCTGCGGAATGCGGCGCAGCACAATCGCCCGCGCTTCGCCGCCTGGCTTCTGGCGCGCAATCTTGAGCCGGTGCCAGGCTTGCCGAAACCTGCGGCTGCGCGTTATCGCGTGCTGGTCCTCAATCTCAACAAGCCGGGCTTTTGGGAGGATATCGCCGCGAGCTTTGGCGAAGCAGCCGACTTCGAGCTCGTCAGCTGGCCGACCTTTGCCTTGACCTCTTTTTCGGCGGCCTTGCTCGCCCCGGAACTGAGCAACAAGAAATACGACACCGATGATCCGGCCATCGAGGCTTCCAAGGTCCGCTATCGCGCATTCCTGTCGGCGCTCTGGTCGCACGTCCTGCGCTACCGGAAGATCGACGCGGTCCTGACCGCCAATTTCGGCTATTACAACCAGCGCGAATTTGCCGCCGCCTTGCACGCGGCTGGCACACCCTTCATTGCCCTGCACAAGGAGAACGTGAAGAGCCCGGGCCGGGTCAAATACTGGGAGCCGGTCTATCGCGCGCGAGGGCGCTTCGAGGGCAGCAAGATCATCGTCTACAGCGAAACCGAACGCGGGCTGCAGGTTGCAAGCGGCGTCGCCGATCCATCGGATGTTGTCGTCACCGGCATGCCGCGCCTCGATCGGGCGCACCGGGCACGGACGCACCCGCCCGCCGAACCGCGCCTCCAGCTCCTGTTCTTTGCGTTCTGGAAGCGGGAAAAGCTGACCGCGACCGAACGCGTTTCGAACGCACGCCTGCGTATCGAAAGCGACGAGGAATGGAGCAGGCGAAACTGGAATATGCTCTGCGAAGGCACCTACCGCGCGGTCATCGAATTGGCCCGCTCACGGCCTGACGTCCGGGTGGTGATGAAAACCAAGCCTCAGTCGGTCCGGCTGGAAGAGATTTTGAAGATGCTGGGCAGCACGCAGGAGGACCTCCCTCCCAATTTCGAGATCGTGAAGGGCGGAGACCCCATCGATCTGATTGCGGACAGCAGGGTCATCGTCGGGTTTAATTCGACGGCGCTTCTCGAAGCGCTTGCGGCCGGAAAGCCGGTCATCGTTCCTGACTTCGCGGAGGCCCAAGATCCTGCCATGCGCGAACTGATCATCGATCTCGGCGAGGCCGTTCACAAGGCGCAGTCCGAACAGGACCTCAGCCGCCTCATCGCACATCATCTCGACGAGCAACCCCGGCCACAGCCTCTCTCGAACGTTGCGATTGACGTGTTGCGTCAATGGGTCGGCAATCACGACGGCGCGTCGGGTGAACGCGTTCTCGCCGTAGTCCGGAGCGAAATCGCGCGTTCGGACGCGGCGCGCGCCGGTTCGTCCAATGCAATCCTGAAGGAAGCCGCCGGCATGGCGAGGGCCGCCGGGTAGATGCCAGCGAACCCCAACACCAACGGGCATCCCACAAAGAACATGCCGCACGGCTCGTAGCGATAATGCGCCGAATAAAGCGATACAAGAACACGCTCGTTAAGGTCCTGCAGCACAAGGATACGCTGAAGCAATTCCTTGAATTCGCCGCACGGTGGCGGATTCCGTGGCTTGCCGCGCGCGTTCTGGTCGGGATGCCCCGGCCACTCTATCGCCAGGACACGCCGCAATCCGGGACAAGATCGCGACGCATCCTGGTGCTGAACTCAGGAAAGGACGAGTTTTTCCGCGACATCCAGGAGATCTTTCGCAACGACACGACATTCGAGCTCGTGACCTGGCCGCATTACGCCATCAGGCCGATGGCCGATGTCCTGCTCGATCGCTCGCTGCGACACGACGCCTATGTTACGAATGATCCCGCAATCGAAGCGACGAAACCACGCTATCGCAAGTTCCTGACTGCGGTCTGGCGCCGCCATCAGGCGATGCGGCCGATCGATGCCGTGATCTCCGCGAATTTTGGCTATTGCATTCAGCGCGAGATGGCCTTCGCCCTCGAGAGTCTCGGCACGCCCTTCATCATCGTGCAAAAGGAAAACCTGAACGCCGCCACCGAGGAGCGGCGGCAGATCTGGCGTCAGATCTACAAGGAGGGACGCGGCCCGTTCGGCGGGCGGCGCATTCTCGTCTATAACGAAATGGAGCGCGACCTCGAGCTGGACGCCGGCATCGTCAGCCCTGACCGGGTGGAAATCACCGGGATGCCGCGGCTGGACCGCCTCCATCGCTGGCGGCGCGAGCATGCAGGTCCCGAGGCAGACGACAGTCCGGCGCGCGTGATGTTCTTTTCATTCTCGCGCTCCGACAAGATTCCCGTCGAGTCCGGCCTCAACAAGGATTGGGGCCAGTTCTGCATCGATACCCACCGGGCGATCCTCGAACTCGCCCGCAAGCGGCCCGATTTTCAAATCACCGCCAAGACGAAGGGCATCACCCGCCAGAACGAGGAGCTGCAGCAGATGCTGCATTCCGGCGACGGCGAATTGCCCTCGAATATTCATGTCGTGACCGGCGGTGACGCGTTCGGCCCGCTCTCGGCAAGTCGCGTAGTGGTCGGCTTCAATACGACCGGACTTCTCGAAGCGCTCGCGCTCGGAAAGCCTGTCATCGTCCCGCGTTTCGGCGAAGCGGTTGATCCGGACTTGCAGAAATTCGTAATTGATCTGGGCGATGCGGTCGAATACGCGGAGACGCCCGAACAGCTGCAACTGCTCATCAGCAAACACGCCGAAAAGCCCTTGGTCACCCCAATGGAGCTGCACCCCAATGTGCAAAAGATCCTGCGATATTGGGTTGGCAATGATGACGGCCAGGCGGCTCGCCGCGCCTATGAAGCGATCCGGCGCGAGATCATGGGCGCATGAGATCGCAATGATGCCGGCTCATCGAGGCGCGACCGATGCGGCTTAAGCTGGTCCTGTACCCGGCCTTGCATCTGCTCGCGCGCTGGCGCCAGCCGCGTCTCGCCGCGCGGCTTCTCTCATTCTGTATCGAACCGCTTCCGGGTCACCGTCCAGCCCAGCAGGGCCGCGCCCGATTCCGGGTCCTGGCGCTCAATCTCAACAAGCCCGGCTTTCTCGAGGACATCGAGGAAAGCCTCCTTACGGACGACGCATTCGAGGTTGTCTGCTGGCCCAATTATGCGCTGAAGGCCTGCGCATCCGCGCTCCTTGCGCCGCAGCTCAACAACAAGCGCTATGCGAGCGATGATCCCCGCATCGAGGGGAGCAAGCTTGCCTATCGCCAGTTTCTGTCGGCGATGTGGAAACACCTGCGATCGATCCAGAAAATCGACGCCGTAATCTCCGCGAATTTCGGATATTTCGCGCAGCGCGAGTTCGGGGCCGCGCTGAAGGAAAACGGAACGCCGCTTGTGGTCCTGCACAAGGAAAACGTGAAAAGCCCGGCGCGCGTGGAATATTGGCGCCCGATTTACCGCACCCGTGGCGCGTTCGAGGGCAGCAGGATCCTCGTTTACAACGCAACCGAGCGCGACCTTCAGGCCGACACCGGCGTCGCGGATCGCAGCCAGATCGACGTCACCGGCATGCCGCGGCTCGATCGCATCCATCGCTGGCGGCGCGCCAATGCAGGCATCACGCGCGACAGCCCCGCCCAGCAAGTGCTGTTTTTCTCCTTCTGGCGGAAGGAGAAACTGACCGCGACCGAACGGGTGACCGAAGCGCGGACCCGGATCGATGACGCGGACGGCGAATGGGCCGAACTCGCCTGGACCAAACTATGCGAGGGCACCCACACCGCCATCGTCGAACTGGCGCGCCAGCGGCCGCAAACGCGCGTGGTCATCAAGACCAAAGCCTTTTCGAGGCGGGTCGAGGACATCCTCGGTATTCTCAACACCACGGGCGACGCGCTGCCTCCCAATCTCAGCGTCGTCTCGGGCGGCGATCCGTTTCCGCTGATCAGCGAGAGTGACGTCGTGATCGGCTTCAATACGACAGCGTTGCTCGAGGCGCTGGCGGCGGGAAAGCCGGTCATCGTCCCGCAATTCGCCGAGGCCGAGGACGAACGCATGCGTCCCCTGGTGATCGACGTCGGCCCTGCGGTGCACCGCGCGACCTCGCCGGACGATCTGGTGCGACTGGCATGCGAGCAGCTCGATGCTGCCTCACCATTGCCAGCCGAACTGCCCGACGCAGCCATGCAGGCCCTCACCCACTGGGTCGGCAACGACGATGGCCGCGCGGGCGAACGCGTACGGACGGCGTTGCGAGAGGAAATCCAGCGGCGGCCATGACAGACAGACGCCCCAACGTCGTCGATGCGGCAGGACAGGAGTCCTGCGCCTGTCGGCTATGCGCGTCGCGCAGCCGGTTCACCATGGAGGTACGCGGCAGCCGGCTCTTTACCTGCGACGCCTGCGGCTATTTGCAGGTGGACCCGCTGCCGTCCGAGGACACGCTTCGGACCATTTACGGCGAGCAGTATTTCGCGAAGTCGAAATACCGCAACGATGAGGCACAGATCCGCGAGCAATCCCGCCGCGCGCGGCTGCTCGACAAGGCAGGCCTTCCGCGGGGAAAGAAGGTCCTCGACTTCGGTTGCGCGACCGGTCTTTTCCTCGAGCAGATCAAGGATCGCTACACCGCCTACGGATGTGACTACTCGCAAGAGGCCATCGATCTTGCCAAGGACATTCAGCCTGATCTCGAAAAGCGGCTCTATGCAAGCTCCCCGGCGAATGTGCTGCCGGACGATCTGCCGGAACTCGACGCCATCACGGCATGGGATGTGGTCGAGCATCTCGGCGACCCCGTTGGCACTCTGGAACGGCTGGCCTCTCAGTTAAGGCCCGGCGGGATCCTCGCCCTGTCGACACCGGACTACGGCGCACTCACGGCCAAGCTGCTGGGACGCCGCTGGGCCTTCATGACCCCGCCGGAACATCTGGGATTTTTTAACATCGGGAATTTGAGACGCCTGTTCGAGCGGCTGGGCCTGAAAGTCGAGTTTTCCGTTTCGCAGGGGAAATGGGCAAATTCGGCTTTCATCCTGTATAAGGCGCGTCGTGTCTTTCCGGAACTGATCCCGCAATCGTGGGTCGATGGCCTGAGCACGTCTTGGGTCGGCAGGAGATGCCTTTACGTGCCTACATTCGATGTCCTGTATGTTGTCGCGCGCAAGACGAGCCATCATGACTGAACATGATGCAAGCGCATTGGCGATCGTGATCCCCGCCTTCAACGAGGAAGGGGGCATCGCGAAGGTCCTGGCGGAGCTGACGCAGGTCGTTCCTGACGCACAGATCATTGTCGTCGATGACGGCAGCAGCGACAACACGGCGCAAGAGATCAGCAAGTTCCCGACCGTCGAATGCATCAGGCATCCGTTCAATCGCGGATATGGCGCATCGCTTCGCACCGGAATGCTGGCGGCCACGCGAGAATATGTCGCCTGGTTCGATGCCGACAATGAGCATCGCACCTCCGACCTGCTCGCGATGTATCAACTGATCAGAGAAAAGCGACTGGCTGCCGTCATCGGGCAACGATCGAATGTCTCGGCATCGCTTGTCAGAGCGCTCGGCAAGTTCGTCATCAGGTCGGTGGGGCGAACCTTCGACCTCAAGGTCGGATCGGACCTGAACTGCGGACTGCGCATTTTCCGCCGCGACGTCATTTCCGCTTATCTGTCGCTGCTGCCGCAACGCTATTCGGCCAGCCTCACGACCACGATGCTGCTCGTGGAGCGCCGCTATCCCATCGCCTTTTTTCCCGTTAAGACCGACCCGCGCATCGGCACCAGCAAGGTTCGCCTGAAGGACGGATTTGCCGCCATCAGCCGGCTGATACGGCTGGTGATGCTGTTTGCGCCGATGCGCATCTTTTTCCGGCTCGGCCTGGTCCTTCTGGTCATCGGTCTTGGCTACGGAATAACCATCGCCTTGCATGCACAAAGGGGCTTTCCGGTCGCCGGGATGCTGGTTGCAACGATCGGTGTGTTGCTGTGCATGCTGGGCCTGATCGCAGACCAGATCAGCCAGTTCTGGCTGTCGCAACTGACATCCCGCCAGACCGATGCGCCGCCCCGATCACAAACGTCAGAGCTTCGGAAAACGTCCGTAACGGACGCGAATTCGTGAATTAAAGAGCATGGTGCAAGCCTCCAGACGCTGCCCGTCTTCCATGCCGTCCGGCCTCTTACGGCCACTTCATTGAAGGTGGCTGCATGGCGAGATTGCTTGGCTTCGCACGCGAAACGCTGGTTCGGCTGAGCGGGTACACGCCGCGGCAATTCGTATACTTCGCGATTGCCGCCAATCTCGTGATGTCGGCAATTACCCTCACACTCCTGCGCGATTTCAGACACGCGTGGTTCGATTCCGAGCTTCTGCCCCGCGCGCGGGCTGGCGCATTGGAGACGACAGCGGGCGAACGCGGCTTCGACTTTTATTTCGCCCTCAAGTCCCGTTATCCGGGCGCCGCCATAGTGGCGGCCGATGGTCTCATCGATGCGGACTTGCTGGACCGGCTGACATTCATCAAAGCGAGCCAGGAGCCGTATCAGCCGGCGCTGTCCGGCGCGGAGGAGGCCGAACTCTCGAAACTGCCGGCCTGGTCGACGCGCTATTTTCCACGAGTCCGCCATCCCGCCAGCAAGAACGTCGGACAGCAGGCCACCGCGTTCTTTCTGCAGCCGCGCGAACCTGTCTCCAAGGTCTACCTGATGCGCGGCGCCCGGGGACTCTATGTGGTCCCGTCCAGTGCTCTCCCCCGTTTGAACGCAACGCGGGGGACCGCGTCGTGATCGCATTTGTTTTCACGGCCTCCCTGTGCGTCGGCTACGCGCTCCTGCGCCTCGTTTGGCAAGAACGTCTCATGGCCGCGTGCGGCGGATTGATCCTCGGTACGGCGCTGTGGGCATGGATCCTCTTCGCCATGCTGCTGTTCGGGATCGCCGCGCCGTTCACAGCCGCGGGGATCGCATTCGCATCGCTCGGTGCGGCGCTCATCGTCGCGAGCGGCTTTCACAAGAGGTTTGAGGCGGCCGAACTCCTCGTGCCCCTGCTGTCATGGCTGGTGGCACTCGCGTTGTTCCACCTTCCGGTCGTGGCCACGACCAGCGGCGACGCCGGCTACATGATCATGATGGGTGTCGACACATGCCGCTTCGATACGATCCCCGCCGACATCCGCAGAACCCTGATGTATGGCTACCCACCCTTGATTCCGATGCTTCAGGCGAC
>NZ_DATMRX010000128.1:0-10871 GCF_035565855.1 Pseudorhodoplanes sp. | reverse complement strand
GTGCAGCCGCCGCCGGTGCAGGGCATCGGCAATGCCGGCGGTTTCCGCATGATGGTGGAGGATCGTGCGGGCCGCGGACCCCAGGCCTTGCAGGAAGCGGTCGGCGCGATGCAGGCCCGGGCGGCAACGACGCCCGGATTGATGCAGGTGTTCTCGCTGTTTGAGGTGTCCACCCCGCAGCTTTATCTCGACATCGATCGCACCAGGGCGCAGCTTCTTGGCGTGCAGCTCCCGGACGTCTTTGCGGCGCTGCAGGTCAATATCGGATCGCTCTACGTCAACGACTTCAACCTCTTCGGCCGGACGTTCCGCGTCCAGGCGCAGGCCGCGGCGCCGTATCGCCTCGAGCCGCGGGATATCCTCAATCTGCGCGTCCGCAACGCGGAAGGCGCCACCGTGCCGATCGGCTCGTTCACAACGATCCGCGACATCACCGGCCCGTATCGTGTGCCGCGCTACAATCTCTATCCTGCGGCCGAGCTCGACGGCGCGGCGGCGCCCGGCTTCTCGCAAGGTCAAGCGATCCAGATCATGGAGAAGCTTGCCGCCGAGGTGCTGCCCGCCGGCTTTTCATATGAATGGACCACGCTTGCCTTCCAGCAAATCCGCGCCGGCGACACCGCGATGTTCGCCTTCATCCTCGCGGTTGTGTTCGTGTTCCTAGTGCTGGCCGCGCAATACGAGAGCCTGACATTGCCGCTGGCGGTGATCATGATCGTGCCGATGTGTCTGATCGCATCGATCACCGGTGTGGTCTGGGCGGGGCAGGATAACAACATCCTCACGCAGGTCGGCTTCATCGTCCTGATCGGGCTCGCGGCCAAGAACGCAATTCTGATCGTCGAATTCGCCAAGCAGCTCGAAGAGCAGGGGCGCGACCGCTGGAGGGCCGCCGAGGAAGCGGCCGAGCTGCGGCTGCGTCCGATCCTGATGACGTCGCTGGCCTTCACGCTCGGCGTGCTTCCGCTCGCGATCGCTGTCGGCGCGGGCGCCGAGCTTCGTCAGGCGCTCGGTGTCGCCGTGGTCTCCGGCATGATCGGTGTCACGATCTTCGGGCTACTGTTTACGCCCGCCTTCTACGTCATGGTCCGCTGGATCGAGGACCGCTTCGCGAGACGAAAGGCGTCGCAGGGGGCCGATTCCGTGCCAACGGATACGGACACCGCACCGGCCGGGAAACACTGAATGAAATTCGGAGTCGGTCAGCCCCTCACGCGCAAGGAAGATGACCGGCTGATCCGCGGATCGGGGCGCTACATTGCGGATTTCGCGCCTGCGGATTGCGGGCACGCGGTGGTGGTCCGCTCGCCCCATGCGCATGCCCGGTTCGCTATCGCCGACAAGCGGCGTGCCGAAAGCATGCCGGGCGTGCGCGTTATCCTGACCGGACCCGATATCCGGCATCTTGGTCTGATGCCGTGCGTGGTCGGGGTGCCGGGACAGACGATGATCGTGCCACCTTGCCCGGTTCTCGCGCAGGATGAGGTGCATCATGTCGGCGATGCGGTGGCCTTCGTGGTCGCCGACACGCTCGATCAGGCGCGCGATGCCGCGGAAGCGTTGTCGCTCGATTGGGAACCACTCCCTCATGTGATCGGCGCGGAGGCCGCGCTCGCGGACGGCGCAAAGCTGGTTTGGCCCGACCGGCCGGGCAATCTCGCGTTTGAAGTCACGATCGGCGATGCCCGCAAGACCGAGAGCGCTTTTGCCAAAGCGGCGCACATCGTCAGCGTGAAACTGGTGAACCAGCGTCTCGTCACCAACTACCTCGACACCCGAGGCGTGGTCGCGCAATACGATGCGGCGCGCGATCATTACACGCTGACGCTCGGCAGTCAGGGCAGCCACGCCATTCGCGACGTGATCGGCGTGCAGGTTATGGGCCTCGATCCGCAACAGATGCGGGTGATTACGCCTGATGTCGGCGGCGGGTTCGGAACCAAGCTGTTCCCCTATCGCGAATATGCTCTGGCCGCCGTTGCCGCGCAACGAACAGGCAAGCCGGTGAAATGGGTTGCCGACCGCACCGAGCATTTCCTCGGCGACACGCAGGGTCGCGACAACATCACGACCGCGCGGCTCGCGCTCGATGCGGATGGACGGTTTCTGGCGCTCGACGTCGACACCATCGCCGACATGGGCGCCTATCTTTCGACCTACGCGCCTTTCATCCCTTATATCGGCGCCGGCATGCTGCCCGGCGTCTACGATATCCCGGCCTGCTTTGCGCGCATCCGTGCGGCCTATACCAACACCGTTCCGGTGGACGCCTATCGCGGCGCCGGACGACCCGAGGCGTCATACGTGATCGAGCGTCTGGTCGATGCCGCAGCGCGCGAGACGGGTATCGCGCCCGATGCCTTGCGGCGGCTGAATTTCATCAGACCCGAGCAGATGCCTTACCGGACCGCCACGGGCAAAACCTACGACACCGGCGAGTTCGACGGCCAGATGACGCGCGCGCTTGACCTCGCCGAATGGCGCGGCTTTCCGGCGCGTGCGGCGAAAGCGAGAGAGCGTAACCTCCTGAGGGGCATCGGGCTAGCGACCTACATCGAAGCCTGCGGTGGAAACGGGCCGGATACAGCAACGCTTTCACTCGAACGGGACGGCACGATTCGTCTGCATGTCGGGACCCAGACGACCGGGCAGGGGCACGACACCGCATTTTCCCAGATCATCGCGGATCACCTACGCGTGCCACCCGAGCGCGTGATGATGTTGCAGGGCGACACCGAACGAATCGAGACGGGGACGGGCACCGGCGGCTCGAGCTCGATTCCGGCCGGCGGCAATTCTGTCGCGATGGCCGCTGAAAAACTTGCCGCGCAGCTCAGGGAGATCGCCGCCGATCTGCTCGAGGCTGCGCCACGCGATCTGGAGTTTTCAGATGGCGCAATTCGGATCGCAGGCACCGACCGCGCGATTGCACTGGCTGATCTTGCCGACCACGCGAAGGCGACGCCGGAGAAGCTGCGCGCGGCTGACGCCTTCGTTCCGAAGGCGTCGACCTATCCCAACGGCACCCATGTGGTGGAAGTCGAGATCGACGAAGCGACCGGGCATATCGACATTGTCCGCTACGTCATCGTCGACGACTTCGGCGTATCGCTCAATCCGTTGTTGCTGGAAGGTCAGGTCCACGGAGGAACGGTGCAGGGCATTGGGCAGGCCCTTATGGAGGAGACCGTCTATGACTCCTCCGGCCAGCTCATCACCGCGAGCCTGATGGATTACGCCCTGCCGCGTGCGGCGGACATGCCCGTATTCACATTCGAAACGCGAAATGTTCCCTGCAAGAGCAATCCGCTCGGTGCGAAGGGGGCAGGTGAGGCGGGCGCCATCGGATCGTGTCCCGCGGTCATGAATGCGATTCTCGATGCGCTATGGCGTGCCTATGGGATCGATCACCTCGACATGCCGGCAACGCCGCAGCGCGTGTGGCATGCGATCCAACAGAAGCGAGCGAGCGCTGCGGCGTGAACGGATCACGGCTTCGTGATGCGCCAATCTTGGCGTGTGAATGGCGGCCGTGTAGTTTTTAGGAATAACAATCAACCGGCCGGGTTCACTGGTCACCTGCCCTTCGCGATTTCTTCTACAAAACACGGGAGTTCCCATGCTTGTTCGCACCGCAGTCTGCGCCGCCCTTGCCGTCGCCTTGAGTGCCAGCGCCGTGATCGCCCAGTCGAAGGCCATCGCGGAGCGCAAAGACATCATGAAGGGAGTGGGTGCGGCGGCTAAGACCGGTGCTGCCATGGCGCGCGGTTCGGCACCGTACGACAACGCCAAGGCGGTCGAGGTGTTCACGATCTACGCCAATGCTGCGGAAAAGATGCCGGGTCTGTTCCCCGACGATTCCAAGACCGGCGGCGAGACGACGGCTTCGCCGAAGATCTGGGAGGACATGGCGGGCTTCAAGGCCGCATTCGCCAAGTTCGCAGAGTCTTCGAAGGCCGCGCAAAGCTCGGTCAAGGACCTCGACAGTTTCAAGGTTGCGTTCGGTGAGGCCGGCAAGCAATGCGGAAGCTGCCACGAGGTTTACCGGATCAAGAAATAACACGGGCGCGACTTGTGTTCTCCGGGCGGCCATCTCCGTGATGCGCCGCCCTTGTCTTTTCGGGACCGCTTCGACCGGCTAACATCAGGGGACACACAGGAAGACCGGTATGCTGCGCAAGCTTGTCCTTCTGGCAATAGTCGCCGGCCTCGTCGGCCTCGCCATCTTCTGGTTCGTCACCATTCCGGCGACTGTGCCCGCCAGTGCGCTCGGCGCCTACACGCCCAATGTCGAGAACGGCAAGGCGCTGTTCTATGCCGGTGGTTGCGCTTCCTGCCATGCCACGATGGGACAGGACGACAAGCACAAGCTCGGTGGCGGCCACCCGCTGCATTCGCCTTTCGGCACGTTCTATGCGCCGAATATCTCGCCGGACCCCAAGGCGGGGATCGGCGCCTGGACCGAGCATCATTTCGTGAATGCGATGCTGAAAGGGACGTCGCCGAACGGATCGCATTATTTCCCGGCCTTCCCGTTCACCTCCTACCGCCTCATGTCGCTGAACGATGTGCGCGACCTGTTTGCGTTCATGAAGACGCTGCCGGCGGTGCAGGACGCCTCCAAGACCCACGACGTGCCGTTCCCGTTCAATCTGCGGCGGCCGCTTGGCGGCTGGAAGATGCTGTTCTTCGAAGACGACACGTTCAAGCCCGATCCGACCAAGTCGGCCCGTTGGAACCGGGGCGCTTATCTCGTCAACGGCCCGGGCCATTGCGCCGAATGCCATTCGCCCCGCAATCTGCTGGGCGGGATCTTGGCCGGGCAGAAATTCGCCGGTGGGCCCAATCCGGAAGGCAAGGGCTGGGTCCCCAACATCACACAGGCGGGCCTGAAAGACTGGTCCGTGGACGACATCGAATATCTGCTCGAGACCGGGACCACGCTTTCCGGGGATACGGTCGGCTCCAACATGGCGCCGGTGATCCGTAACACCTCGCAGCTGTCCAAGGAGGACCGGCTCGCCATGGCGGAGTACCTGAAATCCCTGCCGCCGGTGGAGGGTCCGAAGCGCCCCGGCAAATAACCGCGGTCGCTTTCGCATGGGATTTCGCTTCCGTCGTGGCCTCGTGAGCGAGGCGCATTGACGACATGCGGCGCGCGGCCTTGTGCGGGCCGCCGGTATCGGCGACACGATCTTCGGCTGGACCTCGCCATGCCGGTGCGCGAAGCCGCGTCGTTTGCCCTCCATGAATATCTACAAGGCAATCCTCTTCACGCTGATCTCGTCGCTGTTGTTCGCAGCGATGGCTGCGCTCGTGCGTTTTGCCGGCGAAACAGCTCCGCTCGGACAGGTTGTCTTCTTTCGTGCGGCCTTTGGCGTTGTGCCGATTACGCTGCTGGTCCTGTTTCGCGGCCAATTGAGCCAGATGATTCGGACCCGCCGCGTGCTCGGCCATGGCGGCCGCGGCCTGTTCAGCGTCGGCGGCATGTTCCTGCATTTTGCCTCGCTGGCGCGGCTCCCCGTGGTCGACGCGACGGCCTTCTCATTCGTATCCCCGCTCGCCACCGTCGTGCTCTCGGCCATCTTCCTGAAGGAGCGCGTGCGGATCTATCGCTGGTCGGCGGTCATCCTCGGCTTTGTCGGAGTGCTGGTGATGTTGTGGCCGCATTTCGATCCGTCGCGCTATGCCGGATTTGCGACGACCGCCACGGCCATCGGCGCAATGTGCGGCCTCGCGGGCGCGATCATCAATGCCGGCGCCGTGATCCAGACGCGGCGGCTCACCGATACCGAAACGACCTCGTCGATCGTGTTCTACTTCTCGCTGTTCTGCGCGCTGGCCGGCCTTTCAACGCTGCCGTTCGGCTGGATATGGCCCACGCCCTCGCAGCTTGCCGCCCTGATCGCGACCGGCCTGATCGGCGGCCTGTCGCATATTTTTCTGACCGAATCCTATCGCAACGCCCCGCAATCGATCGTGGCGCCGTTCAACTACACCACGATGCTGTGGGCGCTGGTGATCGGCTATGTTTTCTTCGGCGAGGTGCCGCTGCCGCTGGTTCTGGTCGGCGCCAGCATCATCGCCGTGGCGGGCCTGATAGTCGTCTTTCGCGAACGTCAGCTCGGACGCCGCGACATCGATTCGGCGCCGCCGGCGGCGTGACGATCAGAATGCCTTGAAGGTGATGATGGTCAGCGTGTCCTGGATTCCCGGGATCACCTGAAGCTTCTCGTTGACGAAGTGACCGATGTCGACCGACGGATCGACATAGAACTTCACCAGAAGGTCGTAATGGCCCGCAGTAGAATAGATTTCGGAGGCAATCTCGGCATCGGCGATCGCGTTGGCGACTTCGTAGGATTTGCCCATGTGGCATTTGATCTGGACAAAGAATGGGGTCATCGACGCCTCCGTAAGCCGTGAGCCAATCCAGCAAAAAGGCAGGGCCTTGGCAAGTTCTTGGCAAGTTCTTGGCAAGTTCAAGCCGACAGTCTCAGCGCCAGCACCATGACGGCGCTCGCCGCGATCCAGGACCCGGCAATGCGGACCGCGATGGTTTTGACGGACGGCGGCAATGCAGCGCTGATGCCCGCCGTCGCCGCGAGAATCACGACCGCGGACAGGACGGTTCCGGCAAGCGAGAGCGCGGTTTCGCGCACCGTGAGCACAGATGGGACCGAATCGAACAGGATTGCAGCCGCCATGAGGGCAGCGAGCGCCGCGCAAACTGGAGCGGATAAAGCGAGATTGGCCGCGAGCATCAATCCGGTCACAGCGGCGAGGCACAGGATCAGCGTCTCGGCCCGCGTCGCGCTGTAAGCCATCGCGATCAGCGCGAAGCTCGCCAACGAGGCGATCACAAAGGCGCCGAGCAGTGCGAATTGGGCCCGCCTCCGGAACGCGCCGATGAGGAGGCCGAGCGCAATCAATGCGAGCACATGCGACGGCACGAGCAGGGGATGCAGCAAGCCCCCGGTGAAGCCGCTAGTCCCCGGGATGACGTTGTGTGCCTCCGCGCCGCTGGTTGCGTAACACAGCAAGCCTGCGGCAAGCGCAGCCCGTCTCATATCAGGCGGCCGAGAAAGATCAGTCCTGCAAACGCAATCGCGCCGCCGGCGGCGCGGACCGCGACCCGACCCCCGGGATATTGCGCCAGCAAGCCGAAGCCGATGCCGGCGAGGTGCAAGAGACCGGTCGCAACGACAAACCCCAGCGCATAGGCCAAAGCGTTGGCGCCGGCAGGCAGTTCGGTGCCGTGGGCATGGCCATGAAAGATCGCGAACGCGCCGACCAGAATAGCGGCGACCGCGATGTGGGGCTTTGCCGCGAGGGCGACCATCAGGCCGAGCACCACGGCGGACACCGCAATGCCGATCTCGATCCCCGGCAGCGGAACGCCGAGGATTCCGAGCACGCCGCCCATTGCCATGACCAACGGAAATACCACCGGCAACAGCCAGAGCGCCGGGGCGCCGAGGAAGGTGCCCCAAAGGCCAACGGCGAGCATCGCCGCGATGTGATCGGGGCCGAGCAGGGGATGCATGAACCCCCCGCCAAAGCCGCCGGCCAGTCCCTCGCCGGTATGGGCCGCAGCGGATGACACCGTGAACAGCGTCAGCAGGGCAACGACTGCGGCGCGTCGCATGATCAGGCGGCCTGTCGTGCGGCGGCAACCGCCGCGCCCCGGATCAGGTCGATCAGGGACAGCGGATCGGATGGCCCGCTGTCGCCGCGCCACGCGATGTGCTGGTCCGGCCGGATCAGCGCGAGCTTGTGTGGATAGAGCTCCGCCGCGCTCTCGGCTGGCAGATCCACCACCGTCAGCGGTACGCCACGATGCGCGGCGGCCTGGACCAGACCGTCCACATCCACGGCCTTGTCGAAGCGCAGCAACGAATAATCGGGCCCGAGCAGATCGTAGAGCGACCGGCCATCCGGCAGGAAGAAATGCGGCGCGCGGCAGCCTGGCACGGTGGACGGCGTGAAATCGTACATCGTGTAGGTTGGGTGCTCGCCGTCGTCATAGGCGATGACCGGCGACTGCGCGTAGAAATAGCCGAAATTCAGCCCGCCGCAGCAATACTGGTGCACGTTGAGGTCATAGGCTTCCTTGCCGACGCGGGCACGCACCGCGTCGCCTTCCGGTCCCGGCAGTTCGACTTCGGGCGGTGTCGCCTTGCGCTGGCGCATGTTGTTGAGTGCCATCTCCATGGCAAACTTCGACACCTGCTCGGTGATCGGCTGGCGTTCGCGCTCGTAAGCGTCGAGCAAAGATGCCGGCGCCCAGCCGCGCAAGACTGCCGCGAGCATCCACGACAGATCCATGGCATCGGCGATGCCGGCATTCATGCCGTAGCCCGCATAGGGAATCCACAGATGCGCGGCATCGCCCGCAATGAAGGCGCGGCGATCGCGGAAGCGGTCGGCGACGAGACGCCGTCCGGTCCAGTCCTCCTTCGACACGACTTCGTATTGGAAATCGTCCGGCACGCCGAGAATGGTGCGGATCGCCCAATCGCGGTCGATGGAATCGAATTCGGGCTCGCCTTCATAGAGATGATTGTGAATGAGCCAGGTCTCCTTGCCGTCGATGGCGATGACGGTGCCGCAGCGGCGCGGATTGAGCGACAGATACATCCAGGCTTTCTTGCCCGGCAGCATGTCGAGGAGCTGCGGCGCGCGGATGCAGGTGGATTGCACGCGCTGGATCACCGGCGTGCCGGACAGGGTTGCGCCGATCTTGCGCCGAACCATCGACCGGCTGCCGTCGCAGCCCGCGAGATATTTGGCCTCGATGACGTATGTCTCGCCGCTGTCGAGATCACGCGCAGTGGCGGTGACGTTGTGATCGCCTTGCGAAAAGTCCTCGATAACGGTGCGGTTGAGGATGCGCACACCCGGCATTGCCGCAGCATGGGCGAACATCACCGGCTCAAGGAATGTCTGGTTGATGCGGTGCGGCGGCTCGGGCGTCGGCCACCAGGTGTCCGGTCCTCCGGTCGCCGTATAGCGCTCGTTCCGGGCCGGGATCGGGATGCGCGCAAGCTCTATACCGGTCGAGGTGGTGCGGTAGGATGCGTCGTTCGGATAATCCGCGGGAAGGCCGGTGTCGCGGACCTTCTGCGCAAGGCCGAGACGGCGAAACGTCTCCATGGTCCGCGCCGAAACGTGGTTGCATTTCACGCTCGGCGGTTCGCCGGGATAACGCGTCTCCGCGACGATGGAATCGATCCCCCGCCAGGCGAGATCCATCGCAAGCGTGAGGCCCACTGGGCCACCGCCCACGATCAGAACGCTGGTCTTTTCCTGTCTCATGTCAGCCCGTCGCTAGTTCCAGAGCACCACTTCTATCGTCCCGGCGGATCGCATATCATCGCCCGGCACAGGAGCAAAGATAAGCTCGGGAGGAGCCAAGGATGTCGTTTTTCGCGCGGTTTGCCGCCACAATTGCCGTTGCCTTGCTGTCATCCACAGTCCTCGCTGGGGCGCAGGGCTATCCCAATCGGCCGATCAAATGGATCGTCAGCTTTCCTCCGGGCGGGTCGACGGACGTGGTGGCGCGGGCCATGCTGCCGAGCCTCGAGAAGCGCCTTGGCCAGCCGGTGGTCATCGAAAATCGGGGTGGCGCTGGCGGAAATATCGGCACCGACGCGGTCGCGAAATCCGCACCGGACGGCTACACCATCGGCTTCTCCGCCGCCGGTGCGCTGACGGTCAATCCGACCCTGATGGAGAAAGTGCCCTTCAATGTGGAGAAGGACCTCGTTCCGGTCACGCTGGTCGGCACCTCGCCATTCCTCCTCGTCGCCTCGCCCAAGGCCCCGACGCAGTCCTTGTCCGAGGTGATCGCCGCGGCGAAGGCGAAGCCGGGCGAATTGTCGATCGGGCATGGCGGCAACGGCACCGCCATGCACCTGACGGCGGCCCTGCTCAATCAGATGGGTGGCATCTCCACCACGCTCGTTCCGTATCGCGGCAGCGGGCCTGTGACCGCCGATGTCGTGGCGGGTCATATCCCGCTCGGCATCACCGATGCGCCCTCGGCGATCGGCCAGATCAAGGGCGGCGCGGTGAAGCCGCTCGGCGTCACATCGCTCAAGCGGACCCCCAGCCTGCCGGACGTGCCGACCTTCGACGAACTTGGCCTCAAGGGCTATGAATCGATCGGCTGGTACGGTGTGATCGCTCCCGCAGGGACGCCGCCGGACATCATCGCGAAACTCAACGCGGCCTTCGTCGAGACCCTGAAGGAACCGGAGGTCGCCGAACGCATCCGCAGCGTCGGGGCAGAGCCTTCGCCGATGACACCCGCGCAATTCGATGCCTTCATCAAGGCCGAAACAAAAAAATGGGCGAACGTGATCAAGACGGCCGGCATCAAGGCGTCGCAATAGCGGCAGGCCACAGGGCTTTGCGGTCATTGCCGGAATGACCGCAAACTTGCATCGCCCGCCAATCCGGCCTAGATAGCCATCAATCTCATGGGGTGCGCGGCGGATCGTCCGCCGTGCTGAGAGGCGCATCCGGCGCCAACCCATCGAACCTGATCCGGGTCATGCCGGCGGAGGGAGTGAGAGAGATGCACGCGCCGCAAGGCGATATTTCCCAACGCGTCGATTTGGCCGATTGCGCCGGCGATTTGATTGATCGCCTGCGCAGCCGTCAGCCGCGTGTGCATTGCATCACCAACGCCGTCGCACAGAATTTCACACCGAACGTGCTGCTCGCGGTCGGCGCCCTTCCGTCAATGACGATTTCATCTGACGAGGTGGCGGCCTTCGCCGCGCGGTCGGACGCATTGCTGGTCAATCTCGGTACATTCGATGCGGAACGCCGCGCCGCGGTGAATGCCGCGCTCGCCGAAGTGA
>NZ_DATMRX010000127.1:0-1986 GCF_035565855.1 Pseudorhodoplanes sp. | reverse complement strand
CGACCTCGGCGGGCTGAAGGGCGTTGACGATGAAGGAAGCGGCCGAAGGCGACCACGGAATGATATCGATCTTTTCGCCCTGAAGCTCGCCGACGACAGCCTGAACGCGCGAACCGCGCATGCCGACGCAGGCGCCGACAGGATCGATGGAAGAATCGCGGGAGATGACGGCGATCTTGGCGCGCGAACCCGGATCACGGGCAACCGACTTGATCTCGATGATACCGTCGTAGATTTCCGGCACTTCCATGGTGAACAGCTTCGCCATGAACTGCGGATGGGTGCGCGACAGGAAAATCTGCGGACCGCGCTGCTCGCGGCGCACATCGTAGACATAGGCGCGCACGCGGTCGCCATATTTGTAGATTTCGCGCGGAATCAGCTCGTCACGGCGGATGATGCCTTCGCCACGGCCGAGATCGACGATGACGTTGCCATACTCCACGCGCTTGACCGTACCGTTGACGATTTCGCCGATGCGATCCTTGTACTCGTCATACTGGCGGTCGCGCTCGGCCTCGCGCACCTTCTGGACGATGACCTGCTTTGCCGACTGGGCGGCGATGCGGCCGAAATCCATCGGCGGAAGCTGCTCTGCGATGAAATCGCCGAGCTGCGCGTCGGGATTGCGCTCACGCGCCGTGACCAGCGCGATCTGCGTGGCGTAATCCTCCACGGTATCGACGACCTCCATCAGCCGCTGGAGCTTCATCTCGCCCGTCTGCGGATTGATGTCGGCGCGAATGTTGGTCTCCAGACCGTAGCGCGAGCGCGCCGCCTTCTGGATGGCGTCGGCCATGGCGTCGATGACGATCTGCTTGTCGATCGACTTCTCGCGCGCGACCGCATCGGCAATCTGCAGCAGTTCAAGCCTGTTTGCGCTTACAACCATGTCTATCTCCCTGAACCGGGCCGCTTCCTCGCGACGGTTCAATTCGCTTCGTGTTCGTTTCCGTCTTCGGCGTCGTCTTCATCAAACGCGTCGTCGGTTTCGTCCTGATTCTTCTTCGCTTCCTTGCGGGCGCGATTGTCCTTCGACAACGCATCGCGGATGAGGTCATCGGTCAGAATCAGGCGCGCTTCGGCGATTGTATCGAAAGGCACCTGCACCGAAGGCTCCTCGCCATAGGCGGGCACATCGCGCAGCACCAGAATGCCTTCGTCGTTCACCTCGGTGATCCGACCCCTGAAGCGCTTGCGCTCGGCAACCAGGGTCGAGGTCTCCATCTTCACCAGATGGCCGAGCCAGGTGGCGAAATCGCCCTTGCGCACCAGCGGCCGGTCGATACCCGGCGACGACACTTCAAGATGATACGCCTTTTCGATGGGATCTTCCACATCGAGCGCCGGCGAGACGGCGCGGCTCAGTTCCTCGCAGTCCTCCACAGTCATGGTGCCGTCTTCACGCTCGGCCATGATCTGAAGGGTGAGGCCATTCTGGCCCGACAGTCGCACGCGCACCAGACGGAAGCCGATGCCGCGCAGCACCGGCAGAATGATCGCCGCAATGCGCGCATCAATGCCGCTCTCACGGATGATGCGATCATCACCGTTGTCGCGGTCGGGGCGGTCGTCGCCGGAAACTTCGCTTGCCGTCATATGATTCCTGATCCGAAGGCCGGCAGGTAACAAAAAAGAGCGGGACCGGATGGACCCACTCTTCGTCATACCGACCAAGAATTTGCACGCTATATAACCGAATTCGGCATCGGGTTCAATAGCGGGCGCGAGCCACCACCGATTTGCACGAGATGTGCGGCAGACGCAGGCCACGCATGCGCTACATGACATGGAAGTACCCGGATTCGCCTCCTATATGTATGTTGCATCGCACAACAAGATAATGCGATGCAGCAAAGGATGAAGAGATGAACCGTTACAAGCCGTTCAACCGGCTCGGCACCTTCCTCGGCGTGATGGGAAGCGCGGTTGCCGCAGCCAGCGCCGTCGAGCGCGGCGTTGCTCCGGAAGCGCGTCACCTGCGCA
>NZ_DATMRX010000126.1:0-12116 GCF_035565855.1 Pseudorhodoplanes sp. | reverse complement strand
CGGGAAGAAGCGGGCTGATGTAACCGTGCCACGGGATGCAGGAAATTCTGATATCGAGGCTGCCGTATTAACGCTGGATGCGGTAAAGAAGGCACTGGACGGCAAGGCTCCCAAAAAGGTCATTGTTGTCCCGCAGAGGATCGTGAATGTCGTTGCCTAGGGGACATCGGGGGAGGCGGCTCGGCGGGATCGGGCGCTTTCTGGCGCTGGGGCTGGCCTTCGGAGCCGCCGGGCTGTCGGCTGGGTGCTTCCAGCCGCTTTATGGCAACGCCTCCTACGACACCATCGGCGCACCGCCTCCGGTCCGGACCGCCATGGCCAGCGTCGCCGTGACGGAAATCGACGCCCCCAACGGCACTCCGGAAGCCCGAATCGGGGTCGAGGTCCGGAACGCGCTGATTTTCGGGCTGACCGGCGGCTCCGGACAACTGCCGCCGCAATATGAGCTGAAGATCAACCTCAAGGGCAACCGGCAGAACGTCATCGTCGACATCACGACGGCGCGGCCTGACATGGAAATCTACGGCATCGACGCCAATTACAGCCTCACGGAGCTGGCGACGGGCAAGGTAGTCTTGTCCGGCCGCACCTTCGCGCGGCAATCCTACGATATTCCAGGGCAGCAGCAGCGTTTTGCCCGCGCCCGCGGCGAGCGCGACGCCCAGAACCGGGCTTCGACCATCATCGCCGAACAGATCAAGTCGCGGCTCGCGTCCTATTTCGTATCGGGCGGGTGACGCCGACATTCCGCCGGCATCCGAAGCGGCGGCGCTTGCCGCGGCGGTCGACGGGACGATGTGAATGGTTGCCCTCAAGACAAGCGACGCCGAATCCTTCCTCGCCCGTCCGGATCCCGCGCGGCCGATCGTCCTGATCTATGGTCCCGATGCGGGTCTCGTGCGCGAGCGCGCCGAGGCGCTGATTCGCATATCGGTCGACAATCCCGCCGACGTGTTCTCCCTGATTCGCATCGACGGCGACGAGCTGTCCGGCAATCCCTACCGGTTGGTCGAAGAGGCCAACACCATGCCGATGTTCGGCGGACGGCGCGCCATCTGGGTAAAAGCCGGCAGCCGCAATATCGCCTCTGCGGTCGAGGCGGTCATCAACGCGCCCTCGCCCGATTGCCGCGTCGTGATCGAGGCCGGCGAGTCGCGCAAGACTTCGCCGCTGCGCGCGCTGTGCGAGAAAGCAAAGAACGTCGCCGTGATCGCATGCTACGCGGATGAGGCACGCGATGTTGCCCGCATCGTCGATGAGGAATTGAAGACGGCCGGGCTCACCATCGCGCCCGACGCCCGCGCGGCGTTGATGCCGTTTCTTGGCGGCGATCGTCAGGCAACGCGCGGCGAATTGCGCAAGCTCGCACTGTACGTCCATGGCCGCGATCAGGTCACGGTCGAAGACGTGCTCGCCGTGGTGGCCGACGCATCCGCTGTGGCGCTCGACAACGTGCTCGACGCAGCGTTTTCAGGAAAGCCGGCCGAGGTGGAGGCGCATTATGCCAAGGCGCGCGGCGAAGGCGCGGCGCCGGGTGCCATCATTTCCGCAGCCTTGCGTCACCTTTCGAACCTGCACAGAATGCGGATGACGATCGAGGATGGTCAGTCGCTCACCGGTGCGATCGAGGGAGCGCGTCCACCGATCCATTTCAAACGAAAGCCGGTGATCGAAGCGGCGCTGCGCGCATGGACTGCGGCAAGGCTGCTCGACGCGATGCAAAGTCTTGCGGATGCGTTGTTGCAGACCCGGCAGCAATCGAACCTTGCCGACACGATCGCGCAACGCACGCTGATGACGCTCGCCGCGGCGGCAAGAAAGCGCAATTAAGGCACTTTCAGTTTCACAGAAGTAATCACTCCCGTTGTCATCGCCCGCGAAAGCGGGCGATCCAGTAAGCGCATGCGGTTCGGGAGTTTACTGGATGCCCCGCTTGCGCGGGGCATGACAAGACATGGGCGATGCGATTTCAGATCAACCCATCCACTGCGATACGTTACGACCGCTGCAGCCGCCGCACCACTTCGTCGAGCTGGTCGAGCGTCCGATAACGGATGCCAAGCGTGCCGCCGGCGCGGCCGCGATCGTTGATCTCGACCACAAGGCCAAGCGCATCCGACAATTGCCGTTCCAGCGCCGCGATGTTCGCGTCCTTCAGCGCCTTCGCGCTCGACTTTTTTGTCTTCTTGCCGGCCGCCTTCGCGTTGTCCTGGCGGAGCTTTTCGACTTCGCGAACGTTCAGCCCCTTTTCGACGATGTCGCGCGCAACCGCTTCCGGATCGGAGTGGTTGATCAGCGTGCGCGCGTGGCCCGCGGTCAGCTTGCCCTGATTGATATAGGCCTTGACCGAGTCAGGCAGTTTCAAAAGGCGCAACGTGTTGGCGACATGACTGCGGCTCTTGCCGACGATCTGCGCGATATCTTCCTGACTGTGATTGTATTGCGTGGCCAGAGCCTGATAACCCGCCGCCTCTTCCAGCGGGTTGAGATCGGCGCGCTGAATGTTTTCGATGATCGCAAGTTCGAGCGCTTCCGCATCGGTGACTTCAAGAACGACGATCGGCACCTCGTGCAAACCGGCGCGTTGCGATGCGCGCCAGCGCCGCTCACCGGCGATGATCTCGTAAGTCTTGCTGCCGTCGCTCGCGGACCGCACCACGATCGGCTGAATGATTCCGCGCTCTTTGATCGAACGCGAAAGCTCATTGAGCTCCTCATCGGCGAAAAGCCGACGCGGATTGTGCGGATTCGGCTTCAGATGTTCGATCGGCACCTTGCGCGGCGGCAGCTTCTGCACACGATCCGACACAGCCGTTTCAGCGCCGACGTCTCCCATCAGCGCAGCGAGGCCGCGCCCCAACCGCGATCTGGATTCTTCTGCCATGTCGGCCGCTCCTGACGTTCGCGCCACCCGTGCCTCCAATTCCAATTCCGAAAGTTAGGGCGATCAGTGCGCGCCCTGTTCGCGTTCGCGCTGGATCACTTCGGTCGCAAGCCTGAGATAGGCATCGCTGCCGGCACATTTGAGGTCATAGACCAGCACCGGCTTGCCGTAGGACGGCGCTTCGGAGATTCGCACGTTGCGCGGGATCACGGTGTCATAGACTTTCGAGCCCATGAATTCGCGCACGTCGGCGACCACCTGGCTCGAGAGATTGTTGCGGGCGTCGAACATCGTCAGCACGATGCCGTGGATCGTCAGCCGCGGATTGAGCAGCTCCTTGACCTGGTCGACGGTCTTCAGAAGCTGCGACAATCCTTCAAGCGCGAAGAACTCGCATTGCAGCGGCACGAGCACCGCGTCCGAGGCCGCCATGGCGTTGACGGTGAGGAGGTTCAGCGACGGCGGGCAATCCACCAGCACATAGGTGTAGTCGTTGCCCTCCGGCGCGCCTTCGTTCAGGCGGCTGAGCGCATTGCGCAGCCGGACGGCGCGATCGCGGGCGGTGGATATTTCCAGCTCGATGCCTGCGAGGTCGAGCGTGGACGCCGCGATATGCAGCCGCGGCACCGAGGTGGTGAGGATCGCATCGCGCAGCGTCGCCTCTCCCGCCAGGACGTCATAGATCGAACGGCTGCGGCTCTTGCGGTCGATGCCAAGCCCGGTCGAGGCGTTGCCCTGCGGGTCGAGGTCGATGATCAGCACCCGCTCGCCGATCGCTGCGAGCGCGGTCCCGAGATTGATGGCGGTGGTGGTTTTGCCGACACCCCCCTTCTGGTTGGCGACCGCAAGGACCCGCATCGCCTTGGGTGCAGGGGCGAGCTCCGCCGGCTCGGTCGAGTCGGTCGGGGCAATGGTGGGAGCGTCGGTCATCTGTGGCCTCGCGATAGGAATATGATCTTAATCAGTCGAACCAGGGACGGAAGGCACGACTGATCGGACCCGAACGATACGTCCCGAGGAATCTGTGACGCTGGGGATCAACTCAGCGTCTATGCTCCAACATTTAGATGCCGTGGTCAATTCAACCTCTACATCTCGTCCTTTGAGGAACAGCGCCTCGGCGCCCCTTTTCAACAATGGATAGGCGCTTTCGATCAGATTTTCGAGGCTCGCGAGCGCCCGCGCGGTCACGATCTCCACGGGTTCGTGGAAACGATCCACAAAGTCTTCGATCCGCACGGCATGGACCTTGGCCGGGACTGCCACGACGCGCGCGGCTTCCCGCAGAAAGGCTGCCTTTTTCAGATTGCTTTCGACGAGATGGACCGTCGCCCCTTCAGTGTCCGCGAGCATGCAGGCGACGACCAGCCCCGGAAATCCGCCTCCGGACCCGAGGTCGACCCAGTGCCGGGCCTTGGGGGCCAGGGGCACGAGCTGCAGGGAATCGGCGACATGGCGGGTCCAGAGCTCGGACAGGGTCGAGGGTGCGACCAGGTTGGTGGTGGCCTGCCAGCGCAGCAGAAGCGCCACGTACCGGTCGAGCCGGGACAGGATGGCGGGCGTTATTTCACGTGAATCGCCCACGAGCGCGAGCGCCTTGTCCCGATCCGCAGCGAGGGCGATGTCGAGGGCGCGGCCGCCGGCCGAGGGAGCGGCCCGGGCCATCACTTCGCGGCGCCGCGAGGGGCGGTGCCCCGCCGCAGGTGCGCGACCAGAAGGGTCAGCGCGGCGGGAGTCACGCCCTCGATCTTGCCGGCATGCCCGATGGTCCTCGGCCGATGGCTGATCAGCCGCTGGCGGACTTCGTTGGAGAGACCGCCAATCGCCGCATAATCCAGATCATCTGGCAGAACGAGGGCTTCATCGCGCCGATAAGCAGCGATGTCTGCGGCCTGGCGGGACAGGTAGACGTCGTATTTGGCGTCGATTTCGAGCTGCTCGGCCACTTTGGCGGGCAGGTCCCCGAGCCGTGGCCAGATCCGTGAAACATCCGCCAGCGTGATGTCCGGATAGGACAAAAGCTCGAAGGCGGTGCGCCGGTGGCCGTCTTTCTTGAGGATGATGCCGTGCCGCGCGGCTTCGGTCGGGGAAATCGCCACCGAACGGGCATAATCGCGGGCTTCCGCCAGCGCTTTGGCCTTGGCCCGGTAGTGCTCCCGCCGCTCCGGTCCGACGCAGCCGAGGGTGATGCCCTTTTCGGTCAGCCGCTGGTCTGCGTTGTCCGCCCGCAGCGCCAGCCGGTACTCGGCGCGCGAGGTGAACATGCGGTAGGGCTCTGTGATTCCACGTGAAACAAGGTCGTCCACCATGACCCCGAGATAGGCCTCGGCGCGGTCAAAAGTGATTCCCTGTCCGCCACTCGCGCGGGACGCCGCATTGAGGCCCGCGAGCAATCCTTGAGCCGCAGCCTCCTCATATCCGGTCGTACCGTTGATCTGCCCAGCCAGGAAAAGCCCCTGTAAACGGCGGGTTTCGAGCGTTGGCTCGAGCTCGCGCGGATCGACGTGGTCGTACTCGATCGCGTAGCCCGGCCGGATGAATTGCGCGCGCTCCAGGCCCGGAATGGTCGCGACGAGGGCGTGCTGGACCTCTTCGGGAAGCGAAGTGGAGATCCCGTTCGGATAAACCGTGTGATCGTCGAGCCCTTCCGGCTCCAGGAACAGCTGATGGCCGTCCCGTTCGCCGAACCGGACGATCTTGTCCTCGATCGAGGGGCAATAGCGGGGGCCGCGGCTGTCGATCTGGCCGGAATACATCGGCGATCGGTGCACATTCGCCCGGATCACAGCATGCGTGGCGTCTGTGGTGCGAGTGATCCCGCACTTGATCTGCGGATTCTCGATCCGGGCGGTCAAAGTCGAGAACGGCTCCGGCGGTTCGTCGCCTGGCTGCATCTCAAGGGCCGCCCAGTCGATGGTCCGGCCGTCCAGGCGCGGCGGCGTGCCGGTTTTCAGCCGTCCAAGAGCAAAACCAGCCCGCTCGAGGGCCGCTGACAGCCCCATCGCGGGTGCCTCGCCGACCCGGCCGGCCGGAATCTTGCGCTCGCCGATATGGATCAGGCCGCGGAGGAAGGTCCCGGTGGTCAAAACCACCGCCCCGGCGCCCAGCGCACGCCCATCCCCCAGGCGAATGCCCGTCACGCGACCGCCCCGGACCAGAAGGTCGTCTGCCTCGCCCTCCACCACGCTGAGATTGGCGGTTTCACGGATCGCGGCCTGCATCGCCGCCGCGTAAAGCTTGCGGTCGGCCTGGGCGCGCGGTCCGCGGACCGCCGGGCCCTTTCTGCGGTTCAAAACCCGGAACTGAATGCCGCCGCGGTCGGCAACGCGCCCCATCAGGCCATCCAGGGCGTCGATTTCGCGGACCAGATGCCCCTTCCCCAGCCCGCCGATGGCGGGATTGCAGGACATCGCGCCGATTGTGTCGAACCGGTGGGTAACGAGCGCGGTCCGCGCACCACGGCGCGCAGCCGCAGCAGCGGCCTCACAGCCGGCATGCCCGCCGCCGATCACCACGACATCAAAGCGCTGATCCATGTGCGCGGTATGTAGTCGAGCCGACCTAAAGCGTCAAAAAAACCGAGTCCGACGCGCTGCGTTTCACGTGAAACCAAGGAGTCTCAAAACCTTGCGGCAAGAGTCTGGACTCGAATCACAAAAGGTAAATGCGTTATTTACCAATGCAGAAATCGCGAAAGATGTTGTCCAGGACATCTTCGACATCGACCCGGCCCGTCAGCCGGCCAAGTGCTTGAGCCGCTTGACGTAATTCCTCCGCAAACGTGTCTTCGCGGCCCGCCTCACCTTCGGAAATCGCGCGCCGAAGTGCGGATTCCGCCTGCTCCAGCAGGTGGCGCTGCCGCTCGCGGGTGACAAGAGCGGGCTCCCGCGATTCCAGGCTCGCTTTGGCGTAAGCTTCGAGGTCCGCAATGAGGCGGTCCACCCCTTCTCCAGACACCGCTGACAGCTGGTAAAAATGCGGTTGTGCCATTGCCGGCCGGCGAACCGCACCGGCAGCACGTTCGGAGAGATCGATTTTGGTGCGGACGACCCAGCGATCCGGCCCAAAACCTGAATCCGGATCCGGATTCGCAGCTTCATTCTCTGTTAACCATAAAACCAAGTCTGCTGCGGCTGCCCGCGCCCGGGCCCGCGCCACCCCCTCCCGCTCAACCGGGTCGTCCGTCTCCCGGATGCCTGCGGTATCGAGCAACGTTAGCGGATAACCACTCAAATCCAGATGAACTTCAATAACATCCCGAGTGGTACCAGCGTACGGAGAAACGATCGCCACGTCTCGCCGCGCGATGCGGTTAAGCAACGTCGACTTGCCCGCATTGGGAGGACCGGCGATGGCCACGACCAAACCTTCCCGCAGACGCTCCCCGCGCCTGCCCTCGGCCAGCAATGCTGCGATCTCCTGCTGCAGCAAACGCGCAATATCGAGCGACCGCACTGCAACATCGGCCGCAACATCCGCTTCGTCCGAGAAGTCGATCCCCGCCTCGGCCAGCGCCATGGCTTCTATCAGCCGCAGACGCCAGTCTTCGGCTCGGTCGCCGAGCAAACCCTGAAGCTGCCGCACCGCCTGACGGCGCTGCGCTTCGGTATCGGCATAGATCAGGTCGGCGAGACCCTCCACCGCCGTCAGATCCAGCTTGCCGTTCTCGAAGCCGCGACGGGTGAATTCGCCGCCCTCGGCCGGCCGCAGGCCAGGAAGGCGCGCCAGTACGGCAAATGTGGCAGCGATCACCGCCCTGCCCCCATGCAGCTGCAGCTCGGCGACGTCCTCGCCGGTCTCGCTGTTCGGCCCCTCGAAAAACAGGACCAGAGCCTGGTCGATGGTCTCACCCGTATCCGGGTCCCGCAAAGTCGCGAGCATGGCGCGCCGTGATTCGGGAACCCGCCCGACCACCGCCTTGAGTGCGTCGCGGGCTTTCGGCCCGGAGATCCGGACGACCCCGATTGCGGCAGGCACCGAGCCGGACGAGAGCGCGTAGATGGTGTCGGGGGACGCAGTCATGTCCCTGCTTGAAGCCCTTTCGGCCAGGCGCGTAAAGGGGCATCGACCAGCGCATGACTGAGATCGTATTCGATCCGACACTGCTGACGACAAACACCGACTTTCGCATGGACCGGTGGCGCGGACGCCAAGCGATGCCGTGCGTGTGGCCGAGCTGAACGTCAGACACGTGATCTGCGATCAGTGCGGGACCGACTTCCTTCCGGCGCGGACTGCGTGAACGACTTCGCTTATGGCATCGATAACGAGCTGCGGAGAATAAGCGTAAATATTGTGGCCGCTGCGCGTCCTGGTGACATGCGGAGCGTTAAGCGCCTTCGCAAGGAGCACTCCCGATGCCGTCCAATCGTCAAAACTGACACCCGCCACCTGGTCCGTCTTCTTTGCATCCGATGGCGGCTGCCAGGGTTTGTCGGCGCTCAGCACCACCGCCGGAAGTTCGCGCAGCGGCGGCTTCGCATCAATCTTCGCGAATGCATCCGCGAGCAACACGCCCTCGGGCGCTGCCGGCACAGATGCCCTGTTGAACTCATCCCATTTCGCCACCGCTTCGGGGCTCGCGGCCTTCCGGATCAGTTCCGTCACGACGTCGACCATCACCAGACCTGCTACATCATCAGGCCAGGTTCGTGCAAACAGAGCGGCCACCACGCCACCATAGGAATGCGCAACCAGCACATACGGACCGCGCTCGCCCGCGGCAATCAACAGGCGATGAAGATCGTCGGCTGCCACATCGGCCTTGTGCGGCTGCGCAACAGGGGTGGATTGATCCGGTCCATCGAGCCTCACACCCGGACGGTCATAAGCGCAAACACGGGTGAAGCGCGACACCGCTGGAAACACAGCCGATGCGCTTTTCTGCGACGTGCCCTTGCCCCACGCGAGCGCGTCATAATCCGCTTGGTGTACCGGATCTGATGGGTCGAGTATTTCACTCCAGTCGGCAGCGCCGTTGCCTTTACCGGAGATGAGCACGACAACCGGCGAACCTTCGCCACGACAGGCGAGATACATCTTGCGACCGCTGCCAATGTCGACGAGGCCCGCGACGTCTGCGGCTGCCGCAACCGCGGTCAAAGCCATGGTCAGCGCGAAGTAAAGCGGAAGACGAAAGCGGTCGCTAGCGATCATAGACTGGTCCGCCTTTTGACGCTTTCAGCGTATTGTAGCCGCCAGCGTCAAAGCATTACAGAACATTTCGTCCGATCTGCAGCACGCCAAGCGCAAACAGGCCGATATACAGAAAGACCCGAAACGTCTCGGCGCTGATGCGCGCACGCACGCGCTGGCCTGCATACATGCCGATCAGCGCCGGCGCGATCGCAAACAGCGACAGCGTGCCGAGCGATGGCGAGAATGCACCGCCGTCCCACAGCACCGCCGCGAGCGCAAAGGTCGATATCGTGAAATGCACGCCGAGGGCTTGCACCAGCTCGTCCTTCTCGAAGCCGATCGCTTGCAGATAGGGCAGGGCGGGGATGACGAACACGCCGGTCGCCGCCATGATCGCGCCGGTCACGACGCCAACGATCGGCCCGAGCCAGATCTCGTTTTTCCGCGCGACCGCGAATTTGACCTTCGACAAGCCGATCAGTGCATACGCGATCAGCACGACGCCAAGGCCGATCGCGGCGGGCTTCGCATTCGCGCCGGTGAGAATGCCGTTGCCGAGCCAGGCGCCAACAAACATGCCGACCAACATGCCGCCGAGCCGCTTGAGCAGGCCGAAGAGATAAGGGCCCGCCACCATCTGCCAGATATTCGTGGCGAGCGACGGCGCGATCAGGATCGCGGCCGCCTGCGCAGGCGTCATCACCGCGGCGAGCAGCCCCAGGGCCACGGTCGGCAAGCCCATGCCGATCACGCCTTTCACAAAGCCGGCGAGCAGATAGGCGACGATCACGAGCGCAGTGAGGAAAACGGACGCTTCCATGCACCGCACTTGAAGCAAGTCGCACGCGGCGGCAATGCCCGATCTGCGAAGGGTGCCTTCGCGAATTTGGAATGACGGCATGCCCTTTTCGGCCGCCGCACGTTATCGTCGCGTCAAATCCAAAGCGAGGCCACCATGTCCGTCGCCGTATCGACCCACGAAAACCGGCTCGCGCGCGAGACCTCGCCGTATCTTCTGCAGCACAAGCACAATCCGGTCGATTGGTGGCCCTGGGGCCCGGATGCGCTCGCCGAAGCCAGGGCCACGAACAAGCCGATCCTGCTCTCGGTCGGCTATGCCGCCTGCCACTGGTGCCACGTCATGGCGCATGAAAGCTTCGAGGACGAGGCCACGGCGCGGGTGATGAACGAGCTGTTCGTCAACATCAAGGTGGACCGCGAGGAGCGGCCGGACATCGACCAAATCTACATGCAAGCGCTGCATCATCTGGGCGAGCAGGGCGGCTGGCCGCTGACCATGTTCCTGACGCCAGCCGGAGAGCCGGTCTGGGGCGGCACCTATTTCCCGCCGACCTCGCGCTACGGCCGCCCGGCCTTCGTCGACGTGCTGCGCGAGGTGGCGCGGCTGTTTCGGGAAGAACCGGACAAGATCGAGCAGAACCGCTCGGCGCTGATGGCCCGCCTCTCGGAGGCGGCCCGGCAGCCGCACCGCGTTACCATCGGGCGGCAGGAGCTCGACCAGGTCGCGCTGCAGCTCGGCAGCGCCATGGACCCTGTCAACGGGGGCCTTCGCGGCGCGCCCAAGTTTCCGCAATGCACCATGTTCGAGAATCTCTGGCGGGCCGGGCTGCGGACCGGGGAGGACCGGTTTTTCCACATCGTGGACCTGACCCTGACGAAGATCAGTGAGGGCGGCATCTACGACCATCTCGGTGGCGGCTATTCCCGCTATTCGGTCGATGACAAATGGCTGGTGCCGCATTTCGAGAAGATGCTCTACGACAACGCGCAGCTTCTCGACCTCCTCGCGCTCGCCTGGCAGCGCACCGGCAAGATGCTGTACCGGGAACGCGCCGAAGAAACCGTCGGCTGGCTGGCGCGCGAGATGACCGCGCCAGAGGGCGGGTTCTATTCCTCGCTCGACGCCGATTCCGAAGGCGAGGAGGGCAAGTTCTATGTCTGGTCGCTCGCCGAGGTCGAACAGGTGCTCGGCGAAAATGCTGCACTTTTTGCGCAGCATTACGACGTGACCCCGGAAGGCAATTTCGAAGGTCACAATATTCTCAATCGTCTCAAAGGCTTACCGCGCAGCAAAGAAACCGATGCTGCACTCGGCATGCTGCGCTCCATGCTGCACAAAGAGCGCGAAAAACGGGTCCGTCCCGGCCTTGACGACAAGATCCTTGCGGATTGGAACGGCCTGATGATCGCGGCCTTGGTCCATGCCGGGAAGGCCTTCTGGCAACCCGGCTGGATCGATATGGCAGTGCGCGCCTTCGAATTTGTGCAGCGCAACATGGCCCGCGGTGACCGGCTCGGCCATTCGTGGCGCGAAGGCCGTCTGCTCTATCCCGGCCTCGCCTCCGATTTCGCCTACATGATCCGCGCTGCGCTTTCGCTCTACGAGGCCACCGGGGAGCGCCACTATCTCGACCAAGCCCTGACCTGGCAGGCCGCGCTCGACCGCCATTACGCCAATCCGCAGACCGGGACGTATTTCCTTACGGCGGACGATGCCGAAGGGCTGGTGATCCGCCCGGCCTCGACCGGCGACGATGCGACGCCGAATCCGAACGCGATCACCGCACAGAACCTCGTCCGGCTCGCCGCCTTCACAGGCGACCATAGCTTCCGCGAGCGGGCCGACCGGCTGATCGACGGCGTGCTGGCGATCGGCGGCGACAACCTCTTCATCCATGTCGCGCTGCTCAACGCCATCGACATGCGGCTGAACCTCGCCGAGATCGTGGTGACGGGGGAGGGACCGCTGGCCGAGACGCTGACGAACGCGGCGCTGGCGCTGCCTCACGTGGCCCGCGTGGTCCTGCGGGCGCCTTCGGCCGAGGCGTTGCCGGCCTCGCATCCCGCGCAGGACAAGGTGAGGGCCGCGAGCGGACCGGCCGCCTTCATCTGCATCGGCGAAACCTGTTCGCTGCCGGTGACCGATCCGGACCGGATCCCGGAGGCGCTGTCCGCGTTCCGTCCGGGGCAAAGCACTGAAGCGAGGGCAGGGGCTTCATAAACCGGCGCGGGCTACTTTCTTGTCATGCCCCGCGAAAGTGGGGCATCCAGCAAACTCTTGAAGCGGCGTTGT
>NZ_DATMRX010000125.1:0-3521 GCF_035565855.1 Pseudorhodoplanes sp. | reverse complement strand
AGGTGATCGCGGGCTTCGATGCGGCGAAACTCGACGCGCTGACACAGGCGCTGCTCAAGGCGCAGAAGCGGCAAGTCGCGCTGAGCCTGCCGAAGTTCAAATTCGAATTCGCCGCCGACCTGATCGCGCCGTTCAAGCCGCTCGGCATGCGCAAGGTATTCGACCCGGCGCAATCGGACCTGTCCGGCCTGACCGGACAGCCGCGCGAAAAGGCGCAATCGACCATCGACCAGATCGCGCATCGTGCGGTGATCGAGGTCGCCGAGGAAGGGACGGAAGCTGCCGGAGCGACGGCCGTCGTGGTCACGACCCGCACGATGGCGCCCGGCCATCAGCCGGAGCGGTTCACCGTCGACCGGCCGTTCATGTTCGTCATCGCCGACGACAAGACCGGGGCGATCCTGTTCGCAGGTCGCGTCAGCGATCCGCGGAGCTAGGTTGGTTCCGACATACGTTTCGCACTATCCATTGTTTCGAACTATCCATCCCGCTTGAGCGCGGCTTGCCGGATGTCCGAGGGCGATGCGCCATAGCGGCGGCGGAAGGTGCGGTTGAAATAGGACAGGTCGCTGAACCCGCAATCGAATGCGATTCCACTAATGGTATGCGCCGCAAAGCGCGGATCGAGGACCAGGCGATGGGCGCGCTGCAGCCTTTGCCCGAGTACGAATTCCGAGAAGCTCGTGCCGTCCCGCTCGAACAGCATGCGGACATATCGCGGCGAGATTCCATGCGCCAACGCCACCGATTCTGCGGAGAGCGAAGCGTCGGTGAGATGCTGAACGATGTGAGATTTGATGCCGTGCAGTCTCGCGGCGCGCAGGCCGCGATCGCGCGCGATCTCGGCGGCATCGTCGGTCGCTCCGATCGCGAGCGCAGCGAGATCGTGCATGTGCGCCGCGACCGCCCAGCGAAGTTCGGGCGTGGCGAGCAATGCCTCGTTGCTCAATGAACTCGCATAACTTGCCAGCAAGCGCAGGGCCGGACTGTCCACCACGATCGGCGCGAGGAGGGCTCTGTCGAGGTCGGCGATCTGCGGCGCAAGCCGCGCGCGGCTGAAGCGCAGATTGACGGCGCGCAAGGAATAGCCGGTGAATATGCCGGCTACGCCATTGTCGGTAAGGGCCACCTGTCCGCTTCTGACCTCGTAACTCTTGCCGCGCTGATCCAGGACGCCGAGCCCGTCGTAGATGTAGACGAGGACAAGATCGTCGTTGTCGATCAGGCTTTCGGGGTGATGATTGCGCATCGGAGAAAGCGCGCCCGACGCCATGCCGACCCCGCAAAAGGAGCGCAAGGACATCTCGGCTTCGAGTTCGTGAAACGGCAATCGCTCGATCTCGAGGCGCAGAATGGTGCGGCCGAATATTTCGACAAATTCGTCAGTTGCGCTAGGGCCGGAAAATTCCGCGGTCGAAAAGCGCAGGGTTGTCATCTCGCCATTCGCAGAGGTCATATTGCGGTCCTTGGTGAGAAGGCTCCTTCTTATGTCACCGCGACGCAACAAAGTATTCAAAATAAAGCGATTTCCGCCCAGTCCTGTGATCCGTTCCTCATAGTCCGAGATCGCGGCCGGAAGCACTCCTAGCGTGCCTCGCATTGAATCAGGAATTGCGGGGCAATCATTCATGGCCTGGAATCGGACTGGCGCGGCCGCGCTCGTTGTCACATGCGCGTTCACTTCTGCGGCATAGGTGCGGGTTGCGCATGGCGCCGACATCGCAGTCAAAGCGCAACCGGCGGCCGTGCCTTACGAAAGCTGGACCGGGTTCTATGTCGGCGGCAATCTCGGTTACGCTTGGGGCCGCGCCGATCCTTACGCCTCCTATGTTGCCGATCCCGCCGGAAATACGGTGCCGGCTGCTTTGGCAAGCCTGAATTCACCCGGCGCGATCGGAGGCGCCCAGCTCGGATACAACGCGCGATGGGGCCGCTTCGTATACGGCGGCGAGATCGACTTCAGCTGGATGAAGGCAAGGAAGGACGGCTTCGTCGATCCGTTCTGGACGACGGAGCCGATGTCGAACAACCTTGCCTTGTCGTCGAGTTACGATTGGTTGGCGACGGCGCGGCTGCGCGCGGGCGTGGCGGTCACGCCAGCCTTCCTGGCTTACGTGACGGGCGGCCTTGCGATGACGCGCGTCACCGATCTCGCCGCCTTCAGCTTTCCGACCATTCCCTCGACCAGCATCTGGACCGAGACGCGGACCCAGTTTGGCGCGGTCGTCGGCGGCGGAATCGAATATGCGCTATCGCCGAACTGGTCGGTGAAGGCGGAGTATCTGCACGCCTGGTTCAATGACATCCTGCCGCAATGGACGACGCCCGGTACCGTGGCGGGAAGCCCGGTGGCCTTCGAGCATTCGATGAGCGTGGTGCGCGGCGGTTTGAACTATCGCCTCGATCCCGGCCCGCGCAGCGCCTATGCGGCGCACGGCGTGCTGCCGCCGGCGCCTATGTCATGGTCGGGCTTCTACGCGGGCCTCAATGCCGGCTATGTCCGTACGCAATCCAATACATTCGCGACGGCGGACAACCAATGCCCGGCTCTCCTTTGTCTCACCATGTCCTTGCCGAAGCTCAGCAGCCGCGGATTCATCGGCGGCGGTCAGCTCGGCCATAACTGGCAGGCCGGCGCCTTCGTGGTCGGCGGGGAAGTCGATTTCAGCGGCCTGAGCGGGAAGGCGGAAGCCACGGCGATGCCGCTGTTCGTCGGGGCGCCGGATACCGGAACATTCGCCTCCCGCTACGACTGGCTTGCGACCGCGCGACTGCGCGCTGGCGTGTCCGTGACGCCTGACTGGCTCGTCTACGCCACCGGCGGTCTTGCCGTCGCGCATGTGGAAGACGCGGTGCTCCGCGCGAATATCACTATCCCGAACTTTCCTCGCGAGATTCTGTACGCGCGGACCGACACGCTGTACGGCGCCGTGATCGGCGGCGGTCTGGAATATGCGTTCTCGCGCAACTGGTCGGTCCGGGCCGAATATCTGCACGCGCAGTTTAACAAGTCTGCGCCGCAGCAGACGACGATCGGCGCGCCGCCACCTTACGGCTTCGACCACCGCCTCGATATGGTTCGTCTCGGCGTGAACTACCGGATCGATTGACCCACCTCGGGCCGCGCGCGCCTTTCGAGCCGCGTACCGCGATGTCCGCGACGGGCATCGCCATATCGCCAGCCAAAATAGTGCTGGGCGAAGGCCGTTCCGGGACTTATGGTTAAGTAAGTCTTAAGGTCGGGCCCATGTCACATCGAACCGTTTGTGCAGGCATGATCGCGGTGCTGCTGGTCGCGGGCTCCCAGTTCGCGGTCCATGTTTCGCTGGAGTCCGTGGCCCGGGTGGCCACGCTCGAGAGCAGATTGTTTCAGCCAGAATTGCGACCGAGCGGCCGGTTCACTTCAACCGCCGTCGCGCAGGCATCCACCGGCACGATCCGGTAGGCCGGCCCCCGGCGGCGCGGCTTCACATCACCTTGATCTCTGTCAGGTCCTCGCCGATCACGATCGTGCCGGAAAG
>NZ_DATMRX010000124.1:0-17495 GCF_035565855.1 Pseudorhodoplanes sp. | reverse complement strand
CCGAGGAAGAAGCCGAGGCGGTCAGCGCCCACGGCGATGGCGACAAGCGCCGCCGCCGGCGCGGTCGCCGCGGCGGCCGGCGCAATCGCAAGGATCGCGACGCCGAGGCGACCGATGCGCCGGAGCACGAGACCGCACGCGCCGCCGAAAGCGAGAGCGAGGCGGGCCCCGCCGGCGAATCCGATCTCCAGCCATCCGAGCCGCAACCGGCCGCCATCGCGATCACTGTGGCCGAAACCTCCGTTACGGCGGCTGAAACGGCACCCGCTGAGCCTGTGGCGGTCGCCCAGGCGCCTGCGGCGATGAATGGTCCGGTTCGATCCGAAGCCGAGCCGGAGGTTCAGCAACCCCCGCGGCGCAGGTCGACGGTCCGCGAAGCGCCCCCCGCCTTCGGCTCGATCGAGGACACCGTCTATACGCCGCCGCCGCCCAGCAGCCCGCCCTCGCCCCCGGCCGAAGTCCGGGAATCGACCCCGGCCGAAGCATCGGACAAGCCGCGGCGCACGGGATGGTGGTCGAGGCGGGCCTGATCTCCGCGCGGAGTCCGACATGAAAAGCGCGTGGAGCGAGGCCGACGCGCAGGCGATGGTCGCGCGCTATGCGGCCGATGGGATCGCAGCCGACTTGGCGCTGCGCGTCTACACGACGCGGCTCCTCGGCAGCGATCCTTCGCTCGTCCTGCATGGCGGCGGCAACACCTCGGTGAAGACCAAGGTCGCCGACCTGAATGGCGACATTGTCGACGTGCTCTGCGTCAAGGGCTCCGGCTGGGACATGGGCCGCATCGAGCCCGCGGGCCTGCCCGCCGTGCGGCTCGATCCGTTGCGCAAGGTGCGGGCCCGCGATGCGTTGTCCGACGAGGACATGGTCCGCGTGCAGCGCGCCAATCTGATCGATCCGATGGCGCCCAATCCGTCGGTCGAGACGCTGCTCCACGCCTTCCTGCCGCACAGCTATGTCGACCACACGCATGCCACGGCGGTTCTTGGCCTCATCGATCAGGAGAACAGCCGCGAGCTGTGCGATGAGGTCTATGGCAGCCGCATGGGCTTCGTGCGCTACATCATGCCGGGCTTCGCGCTCGCCAAGGAATCGGCGCAGGTCTTCGAAGCCGATCCGAATGTCGAGGGTCTGATCCTCGACAAGCATGGCCTGTTCACCTTCGGCGACAGCGCGCGCGAAGCCTATGAGCGCATGATCGAGATGGTCTCGCTGGCGGAAGCGCGGCTTGCGAAGAACCGCAAGTCGGTCTTTGTCAGTGCCTCGCTCCCCGATGACATCGGTGCGCTGCCGTCCATCGCGCCGATCCTGCGCGGAGCCGTCGCCCTGCCCGATCCGAAAGTCCAGGGCGCGTGGAAACGGCTGATCCTCGATTTCCGAACGAGCGAAGCGATTCTCAATTTCGTCAACGGCGCCGAGGTCGCCCGCTATGCAACGGCGGGCGTGATCACGCCCGATCACACCATCCGCACCAAGAACTGGCCGATGATTGCGCCAGCGCCCGATGCGGCGGAGCTTGGCGAATTTCGTGCCGCTTCGCGCGCCGCCGCCGACGCCTTCACCGCGCAATATCGCGCGTATTTCGAGCGCAACAACGCACGCGTTGGCGGAACGAAAATCATGCTCGATCCGGCGCCGCACGTGATCCTCGTGCCGGGCCTTGGCCTGTTCGGGCTCGGCCGCAGCAAGAAGGACGCCCGTGTTGCCGCCGACCTCGCCGAGGCTGCGGTCGAAGGCATCACCCATGCCGAAGCGATCGGCCGCTATTCGCCGATCGATGAAGCCGACATGTTCGATTGCGAATATTGGTCGCTGGAGCAGGCGAAGCTCGGCGCCGCAAAGGAATTGCCGCTCGCCGGTCAGGTGGTGGCGATCACCGGCGCCGCTGGCGCCATCGGTTCGGCGACGGCGAAAGCCTTTGCCGCCGCGGGCGCCGAGATCGCGCTTCTCGACATCGACGGCGGCGCGCTGGTGGACAATGCCCGAAAGCTCGGCGGAACCGCGCTCTCGATCCGTTGCGACGTGACCGACGATGCCTCGGTGCGCACGGCGTTCGAGCGGATCGCCGAGACCTTCGGCGGCGTCGATATCCTCGTGTCGAATGCCGGGGCTGCGTTCCAGGGGAAGATCGGAGCGGTCGACGACGCGACGCTGCGAAAGAGTTTCGAACTGAACTTCTTCTCGCATCAGCGGGTCGCGCAGCATGCGGTCCGGATGATGCTTGCCCAGGGCACGGGCGGCTGCCTTCTGTTCAACGTGTCGAAGCAGGCGGTCAATCCCGGCCCGGATTTCGGACCTTACGGATTGCCGAAAGCGGCGACGTTGTTTCTCGCCCGGCAATACGCGCTCGATTACGGTGCCGACGGCATCCGCGCGAATGCGGTCAATGCCGACCGCATCCGCTCCGGCCTCCTGACCGACGATTTCATCGCGCAGCGCGCGAAGGCGCGCGGGGTCAGCGAAGCGGACTACATGGCCGGCAATCTCTTGCGCCGCGAAGTCACAGCCGACGATGTCGCGCAGGCCTTCCTGCATCAGGCGCTGGCCCTGAAGACCACGGCCGACGTGACGACCGTCGATGGCGGCAATATCGCGGCGGCTTTGCGCTGAACTGTCCGCCCACGAAACGCGGCCTCGCCATGCGTCGCCCCGCCCTTCCCCGACCCCGTATCGCCGCTTACATTGCACCTGCAATCACGCCGGGATGACGCCATGACGCAGCTTGCCACGCAGACCCGCGAGATCGCCTCGATCGAGGCGACGCTCAACTATGTGAAAAATGACGGTCAGAAGATCGTGGTCGAACCGGTCGGCGGCGGCTCGACCGAAATGCGCACGCTCGGAACCCTCGATCCCCGCTCCGTCGTCATCCGCAACGGCCGCCGGCGCGAGACCACACTCGACGGCGAAGGCTTCATGCTGGTCTGGCACGAAACCGAAGTCGCCGATTTCTATGACGAGACGCAGATCCGCGATGTCTATTATCCGGAGGTGATCGACCTCATCCAACGGCAAAGCGGCGCAAAGCGAGTCGTCGTGTTCGATCACACGCTGCGCACCGCGGATGAATCTGATCGTACGGCCCGCAAGATCCGCGAGGTCGTGCCCCGCGTGCACAACGACTACACCGAATGGTCGGGACCGCAGCGGGTACGCGACCTCCTGCCGGACGAGGCCGAGACGCTGCTGAAAGGCCACTTCGCCATCATCCAGGTGTGGCGTCCATTGCGCTATCCGGTGGAAACCTTCCCGCTCGCGATGTGCGATGCGCAGAGCCTGTCGCCGGACGACCTGATCGTCACCGAGCGCCGGCACCCGAACCGGATCGGCCAAACCTATTCGATCAGCTACAATCCCGACCACCAGTGGTTCTGGTATCCGCTGCAGCGCCGCGAGGAAGCCATCGTCTTCAAGGTCTATGACTCGCTGAAGGATGGCCGCGCGCGCTTCACGGCGCATACCGCCTTCGACGATCCGACATCGCCGCCGGATGCCCGGCCGCGCGAAAGCATCGAGATCCGGACGCTGGCGTTTTTCTGAAAGCCGTCCTGCACAACCTCAAAGCATGGACGCCGCGCGTCGTCCGTGGAAGACTTTGCGCTGACATTTCAGACGGTCAGCGAAAGGTGTGGACGCGCCCATGACGATCAGCAATTCCCCGCCGGTCCCGGTCGCCGTGGTGCAGGCGGCCTCGGTCGCCTTCGACAGCGCGCGCACCCTGGAAAAGCTGCGCGACCTGGCCGCAGATGCTGCGAAGGGCAAGGCGAAGCTGGTGCTGTTTCCGGAAGCCTTCGTCTCCGGCTATCCGAGCGGCTTCGATTTCGGCGCGCGGGTCGGCGTTCGCACCCCGGCCGGCCGCGACTGGTTCCGGCGCTATTACGAGTCCGCGATCGAGGTCCCCGGCCCCGCGACCGACTTCATCGGCGAAGTGGCGCGCGAGAATGCGATGCATCTCGTCGTCGGTGTGATCGAGCGCGATGGCGGCACGCTGTATTGCACCGCCGTCTTCTTCGGACCGGACGGGCGGCTCCTTGGCAAACACCGCAAGCTGATGCCGACCGCGATGGAACGGCTGATCTGGGGTTTCGGTGACGGATCGACCCTGCCGGTGATCGACACCGAACTCGGCCGCATCGGCGCGGTGATTTGCTGGGAAAACTACATGCCGCTGCTGCGCACAGCCATGTATGCGAAGAATATCGAAATCTATTGCGCGCCGACCGCGGATGGCCGTCCGACCTGGCTGCCGACCATGCAGCATGTGGCGCTGGAAGGCCGTTGCTTCGTTCTGTCCTGCAACCAGTTCTCGCGCCGCAGCGATTTTCCGGCGGATTACGAGCCGAGCCACGGAAGCGCGCCCGATACGGTGATCTCGCGCGGCGGCAGCTGCATCATCAGTCCGCTCGGCGAGGTGCTGGCGGGACCTAATTTCGACGGTGAATGCGTGCTGACCGCGGAGCTGGATCTTGGCGAAATTCCGCGCGCCAAGTTCGACTTCGACGTGGTCGGGCATTATGCGCGGCCGGACATTTTCCGGCTGCATGTCAACGAACAGCCGATGCCGGCGGTCGTAACGTCGCAAAAGCCCTGACGGGCGAACGCGGTGCGCCTCCAAAGGCGCACCGCGAGACAGGTGTCAGAACTCTTCCCATTCGTCCTGGGCGACGGCGGTCGCAAGCGCGGTCTGCATCTGCCGCGCCGTTCCGCGCACGCCCCTGCGCATCGCAAGCGAAGCACGCGCCGGACCGGATGCCTCCATGGGCGCGGTCACGGTCTCGCCTTCGTAGAGCCGGAACGCCGCGACCCGCCCGTCGAGCGCCGTCGATTGGTGCTCCAGCGTCTTGGCAGTCGCCGCATTCTCCTCGACCAGCGCAGAATTCTGCTGGGTCACTTCGTCCATCTGACTGAGTGCCTTGTTGATCTGGTCGATGCCGAGCGCCTGCTCCGCGCTCGCATTGGCGATGTCCGCGACCAGCGCGGCCACCTCGTTGATGCTTTGCAGGATCTCGTTCAGCGACGCACCGGCGCGATTGACGAGATCGACGCCCTGATTGACGGCCATCGAGGAGTGATCGATCAGGCCCTTGATGTCCTTGGCAGCCTGCGACGACCGCTGGGCAAGATTGCGCACTTCGGACGCGACGACAGCAAAGCCGCGGCCGGCTTCACCCGCGCGCGCCGCCTCGACCGCGGCATTGAGCGCCAGGAGATTGGTCTGGCGCGCGATTTCGTCGATCACCGAAATGATGTCGGAAATCTTCCGTGAGCTTTCCTCGATGCGGCTCATCGCGGCGACAGCCTGAGACACCACTTCCCCGCCGCGGCCGGCGACTTCGCGGGTGCCCTGCATCAGACCATTGGCCTGCTGCGCATTCTCCGCATTCTTGCGGACGGTGGCGGAAATCTCCTCCATCGACGCGGAGGTTTCTTCGAGATTGGCCGCCTGCTCCTCGGTCCGTTGCGACAGATCCGTGGTGCTGGACGAAATTTCGGCCGATGCGCTCGACACTTCGCGCGTCGATTCCACGATCGCGGTCAGGGTGTCCTGCAACTGGTCGATGGCGTTGTTGAAGTCGTCCTGGATCTTGCGGTACTCGCCCGCCCAGTCGTCCCGGACGCGATAGGTCAGATCGCCTTGCGCGAGCCGCTCCAGACCGCGGCCGAGGCCGTCGACCACCAGCGCCACCTGGCGCGCCGCTTCGGCCCGCGCCGCGTCGTTGCGGGCACGCTCCTCCTCCGCGAGACGCCGATCCTCGGCCGCTCGCATCTCGAGGCGCTGCTTTTCGATCGCGGCGTCACGGAACACGGTCAGGGCCCGCGCCATGTCGCCGATCTCGTCGCTGTCATTGGTGCCGGCGATCGCGACATTGTTGTCGCCCGCAGAGAGGCGACGCATGGTCTCGCAGGTGTTGCTCAGCCGGCGCACGAGGCTGCGCTGCACATAGAAATAGCCGATGGCGCCCGCCGCCAAGAGCGACAGGATGGCGACCGCGATCAGCAACATGCGGCTGTTTGCGAGTTCGGCCATCAGCGATGCCGTGCCGCCTTTCATCCCGGTTTCGGTTTCCTTCACGAGACCCGAAACCGCCTGGTCGAGCTGCTTCTGGATATTCTGGTTTTCATTGATGACGCGCGCGGCACCGGCATTCGCGCCCAGTTCCTGCTGGCGCAGGCTGAACACGCTGTCATTGCCCTGCCCGAGCGCCAGCAGCGCGTCGATGTCCTTGCGCAGCGCCTCATCGGTCACGCCTTGCGCCGCAAGCATCATCGAATTGGCCGAATAATTGTAGCGCTCGATGATCGGCTTCAGCTGGGCTTCGGTCTTCGCCACCGCGCCCTCGCTCATCAGGCTTGCGAGGAGATGGGTCTGGATCTTGAGTTCGAGCGCATTGCGGAAGTTGACCAGCTGGTCGTCGATCAATTCGCGGACCAGCGTGCCGGTGCGCTTCACGGTCTGCTCGCCCGCCGTCACGGTGTCGAAATTCAGATCGTCGATCAGCGTGATCAGGACGTTGGCGAGCCCTTCATGCGCGCGGAACACATTCTGCAAACGCGCCGACTCGTTGCCGGCGGTGCTGACATTGCGGAAATCGGCAAGCTTCAGGAGGCCGGCCGCACGCTCCCGCAAGGCGTTATAGCGGTTCGTCTTCGGTAGTGATGCAAGGTGTTTTTCGGCCCTGCGTGCGGACGCGGTGAAGCGATCCTCGAGCATGGCGAGGATCGCCGGCGACGATGTCAGGGCGCCTGCGGTCAGGAGGCCGGTCGCGAGATTGGTTTCGGTTCCGATCTGGACGACCGCCTGCATGCGCTGCACGCCGTCATCGACCAGCGACTTGATGGTCTTGTCGCCGGCCTTGCCGATATCCTCCGCCTTGTTGACGGCGCTGATATAGGAGGCGTTGACGACCGGCGTGAGGTTCTCGGTGACCTGGTTGTGAAGCCGGTGCAGTTCGTCGAGCCGCCGGTCGAGGAGCGCACGCAGGCTGGTGCGCGCCTGAATCACGGTGTCGAGGTCGGACAGGTTGTTTTCAAGGAGCCGCGCCGCAACGTCGACCGACCCGAAGGTCTTCTGATCGGCCTGGGAGCGGATCTTCTCGATCAGGCTGCGCAGCTGCAGGCTGCGATCCTCGATCTGCGAGGCGACCTGACGCTGGTCGCGCACATTGTCGGCGGCCACAAATCGCGCCGCTCCCGCCGAAATCTCGCCGGACATCACCGAAAGGCGGAGCGCCTCGGTCATCAGCGGAACTTCGCGCTCCGAGATCTGCGCGACGCTGTGCTCGGCCGACCGGAAGGACAGGATCGCAACAACCGACGCAATCACCGTCATTGCTGCGACCGCGCCGAATGCCAAAAGAAGCTTGGAGCCGATCCCGGCCTTTGCAAGACGCGCCGGATTGAGCATCCCCGCACCCCGGCCCATCACACCCTTCGAACTCATAAAGTCCCCCATTTCCCCCTGACGCGGAATTTGCCAATCCGCGCAGGCCCACGTCCTTGTCAGATGAAATCGTGCAATGCTGCTTAAGACCGCGTCCTCAGTTCGCGGACAATCGGATGAGCCGGTCCACCGCCTTGAAGGAGCCGTCCGGCTGGATGACGGTCATGAAGACCATGAGCCCAAGCGCCGATGCGGGACCCTCCAGCACCGCGGCCTGACCAAACACAATCGTATCGGGAGAAACGCCGGTTTCGGCTTGCGCTGAATTAAAGCCGATCGTCGCCGCCGTCGCGGCTAACACCATCACTGCACGCATGAACACCCCATTCTAGGATGCGTGGCACCCGGCCTCGCGGTTATGACGGATCATGACCGGTTGCAGTAAACCTCTTCCTAACGGCACGAGTGCGCGCGAGACAATTCAGGCGGCTTGCGCAGAGATCTCGTGATCGAGCAGATGCGACAGGTTGATCAGTGCGATCATCCCTGCATCCACCGTCAGGAGGCCCGACAGGAATTCGGTGCGGCCGTTGCGCACGACAGCAGGCACCGGCTGCACCTGCGCGCTTTCGAACGCGACGATGTCGAGAACACGATCCGCCAGCAGGCCGACCTGTTGATCGCCGATCTGCACGATGATCACGACATGCAGCGCGTTCGCTTCCGTCAGCCCGCCGCCGAAGCGGCAACGCAAATCGACAATCGGGACCATGACGCCGCGCAGGTTGAGCACGCCGCGCACATAATCGGGCTGACCGGGCAGATGATTGATCTCGGACCAGCCCTTGATCTCGCGCACCGCCATGATGTCGACGCCGTATTGCTCGTCGCCGATTGCGAAGCTGATCAACTCGGCGGTGACGGAGTCCTTCGAGCGGCCGGTAAGCGCCTGGTTCGCGGCATCATTCATATCATGCACCATCCTGTGCGGCGAGGCACGGGTACCGTGCAGCGCGAGACGATCCGCGCAGAATGGCTTCTGCCACGCCTGTTCGCGGCCACGGTGGCAGACAAGTCTTAATACCGGCCTAAATGGTGCCACGGTAGGGCAACAAAAAGCGCCGGCGTATCACTACGCCGGCGCCATCGGCCCCGTTGGGGCACGCGTCATTTCAGAATTCTTCCCACTCGTCGCTGGCGACAGCAGCACTGCCAGCCGTGCGTGCAACGAGGCGCGCAGCGGGTTTTCGAACCGGCACGGACGCGGGCTTGCGCGGTGCAGGACGCTGGCGCAACTTCGTCACCACCTGCGCGGTGTCGGCGCTCGTCAGCTTGTACGTACTCATCCGCTCATCCATTGCGCTCGCCTGCTGTTCGAGCGTGCGTGAGGTCGCAGCGTTCTGCTCGACCATGGCCGAGTTCTGCTGTGTCACCTCGTCCATCTGGGCCAGTGCCTTGTTGATCTGCTCGATTCCGCTGGCCTGTTCGGCGGAGGCGGTGGCGATATCCGCGACGATGCCGGCCACCTCCTTGATGGATTCCAGGATCTCCTTCAGCGAGGCGCCGGCGCGGTTGACGAGTTGCACGCCGTCCTGAACCTGACCCGACGAATTGGTGATCAGCTCCTTGATGTCCTTGGCGGCCTGCGACGACCGTTGCGCCAGGCTGCGCACTTCGGACGCGACCACCGCAAAGCCGCGGCCGGCCTCGCCGGCGCGCGCCGCCTCGACCGCGGCATTGAGCGCAAGCAGATTGGTCTGCCGGGCGATCTCGTCGATCACCGAAATGATATCGGCGATCTTGCGTGAAGACTCCTCGATCCGTGCCATCGCCGAAACCGCTTCGGCCACCACCTCGCCGCCGCGATCGGCGACCTCGCGCGTGCTGCGGGTCAGGTTGTTGGCATGGGTCGCGTTCTCGGCATTCTTCTTCACCGTCGCCGCGATCTGCTCCATCGAGGCCGACGTCTCTTCCAGGCTCGCGGCCTGTTCCTCGGTGCGCTGCGACAGATCGGTGGTCGCGGCCGAGATTTCACGGGCCGCGCTCGACACCTCCTGCGAGGTCGACTTGATCGTGCCAATCACCTCGGCGAGGCTGTCGAGCAGGTCGTTCACCCCGCCGCACAGCATCTCCAGTTCGCCGGTCTTTCCTGCCATGGGAATGCGCTGGCTGAGATCGTTGTTCCTGGCGGCAGTGACCACCTCCCGCGTCTGTTCGATGGCGACGCGCATCGCGGTGATGTCACTGGCAAGTTCCACCACCTTGAACGGACGGCCATTGGCATCCGGGATCGGGTTGTAGCTCGCCTGGATCCAGACTTCCCTGCCGCCCTTCCCGATCCGCTTGTATTGCCCCGCATCGAATTCGCCGCGCTTGAGCTTCGCCCAGAACGCCGCGTATTCAGGGCTCTGCACCGTCGCCGGCTCGCAGAACAGGCTGTGATGGCGCCCTTTGATCTCGTCGAGCGAATATCCCATCGCGTTGAGGAAATTCTCGTTGGCCTGCACGACGCTGCCGTCGATTGTGAATTCGACGATGGCCTGCGCCTTGTTCAGCGCGGCGAGAATGCCTTCGTTCAGGCGGGCTTCGGTCACGTCCTTCCATTCGAGGACATTGCCGACATAAGCGCCGTTCTTGTCGAAGCTCGCTGTGACCAGCAGCGAGACCTTCAGGTTTCCGACGGTGATTTCGGTCTTGAACGGAAGCCGTGACGGGTCGGAGAGGATCCGGCGCTGATGGTCCGGATTCTTGTGAAAGGCATCGATGCAGGTCCCGACGATGGCTTGCGGATTGAAATTCGGCCAGATCGTCCGGAACTCATCGGCGTGGGTCGAGAGCAGGTCCTTGGTCGCCTGATTGACGTAGGTCACGACGAAGTCGCGATCGATCATCATCAGCGCTGAGGTGATGCCCTCGGCGAGCCCGCCCTTCAGATGCTCGAGGTTATATTTACCGGGGCCGGCCGATGCGCCGTGACCCGATCCTCTTCCACGATTGAAGAAGGACATGCTGCCGTCTCTCCATTCCAAAACTGCTTGGTGAAAAATCCGCTTGCCCACATGTCGACCTCGCGCGCGCATGCGTTCGCACGCACACTCGCGCGGCGGTGTGGGGACGAGACCTTTTTTGCGAACATGTGGGGCGCGGATCTGAAATCCCGCCGCCAGTTGGACTTTTCTCAACCCGTATGAGTCTAAAGTTCCATCAATTGTCTTAATTTCGAATTAAATTTGATCCTGATCAATTTTCTACCGCTCTCCTATTCCGCGGCCAGGATGAGATTGCGGACCAGGGGATAGATCTGTGCTTCCCATTTCTTGCCGCTGAACACGCCGTAATGCCCGACGCCGGGCTGCATGTGGTGACGCTTGCGATAAGGCCGCAATCCCAAACACAGGTCATGCGCGGCAAGCGTCTGTCCGACGGCGCAGATGTCGCCGCGCTCGCCCTCGACGGTGAGCAGCATGGTGCGCCGGATCGCCTTCGGATCGACCAGCTGGCCGTCATAGGTCAGCGTGCCGAGCGGTAGCCGATGCTCCTGAAACACCAGCCGGACGGTTTCCAGATAGAATTCCGCAGTGAGATCGAGCACCGCGAAATATTCGTCATAGAAATCCTTGGTGACCTTGGCTTTCTCCAGTTCGCCCTTGGCAAGATGTTCGTAGAGCTCGCGATGCGCCTTGGCATGGCGCTCGATATTCATGCTCATGAACGCGGTGAGCTGGACGAAACCCGGATAGACTTTCCGGAAGGCGCCGTCATAGCGAAACGGCACACGTGCGATCAGGTTCTTTTCGAACCATGAGATCGGCTTGCTCTTGGCGAGTTCGTTGACCTTGGTCGGGTTGACGCGGGTGTCGATCGGCCCGGCCATCAGCGTCATCGAATGCGGCTGCGCCGGATGATCACCCTGCGCCATGACCGCCGCGGCAACGAGCGCGGCGACACAAGGCTGGCACACCGCCACGACATGGGCGCCGGGGCCGATCACGTCGAGAAACTCGATCAGGTGGGTGACGTAATCCTCGAACCCGAAACGGCCTGCCGATGTCGGAACGTCGCGCGCATTATGCCAGTCGGTGATGTAGACGTCGTGCTCCGGCAGCATGGTGCGAACGGTGCCGCGCAAGAGGGTCGCGAAATGCCCGGACAAGGGCGCGACCACCAGCACCCGCGGTTGCGCGGCGTCGATGTCCTTCCTGAACCGCAGCAGCGTACCGAAGGGCGTCGCATGCACCGCCTCCTCGGTCACCTCGACCTCCCGGTTACCGACCGAAATGCTCGTGATGCCGTAATCCGGCCGGGTGTGGGTCAGACGGGCCCGCGAAATCAGTTCATAGGCGGCTGTGAGGTTTCGGAAATGGGAGCCATTGAGGTGCGGGACGGCTTGATGGGCCGACAGCGCGAAGCCGGCGAATGCGCGAACCGGCAACATGATGTCGGCAGTCGCCTGATAGGCCTGATACAGCATTCCCCCGCGGCCCCCGCCGCCCCTGTTGCACCGCAAAAGCCTAGTGCATTTTTTGCCGCACTGCGAGATAATTCCGGGCCGGAGCATGACGGACGGGCTTGCGCCCGATTCGAGGGGACGTTCGATGCCGCGAGCCACGTTGACGATCAGCAGCCGCAATTACGGATCGTGGTCGCTGCGCGGATGGCTGCTGTGCAAGCTGGCTGGCATCGATTTCGAGCCGGTCATGGTGAACAGCGACGACCCCTCCGTGCGGGCGGAGCTCCTGCTGCTGTCCCCCTCCTTCCTGGTGCCGATGCTCACCCATGACGGCGTCAAGGTGTGGGACACCCTGGCGATCGGCGGCTACCTCAACGAGCTCAATCCCGACGCCGGGCTGCTGCCCAGGGAACGCATCGCCCGCGCGCATTGCCGTTCGGTGTCCGGCGAGATGCATTCCGGCTTCTCGAATTTGCGATCGGCGCTGCCGATGAACCTGAAGGCGCGCTATCCGAATTTCAAAGTCTGGGCGGGCGCGCAGGCCGATATCGACCGGATCGTCACCATCTGGAACGAATGTTTCAAAAGCTATGGCGGTCCGTTCCTGTTCGGGGAAACGCCGAGCATGGCGGACGCGATGTATGCGCCCGTCTGCACACGCTTCGTCACCTATGACGTCAAGCTCGACAGCGCCTGCACCGGCTATTGCAGGACCATCATGGCGATGCCGCTGATGCAGGAATGGATCGCGGCGGCGCAGGAGGAACCGGACGAGGTCGAAGAACTCGACGTTGAATTCTGATCTGTCCCGCGCCACCCTCTTCGTTGAAGCCAAGCGGACAGCACGTCGCGGGAAACGCTTCGCAAGCCGCCTGTAATGACGGATGATGGTCCCCTCAACGGAGGACGCCATGCCGCCACAACTCAACGTGAAGCCATTCGTCTCGGCCGCCAATCCGCAGCAGGTCGCAGCCATCCTCGGCGCGATGTGCCGCGTCGCCGAAACCTCAGGGTCATTGAGCGAAGCCGACGGCCGCGCGCTGAGCGCCGCCTCGCTCTACATGTTCGGCCAGACGCAGCCGCTCGACCTTGCGAACCTCAAGCCGGCCTCGCCCGATACGCTCGCCGCAACGATCGGCGAACCGGCGTTGCGTGAAGACGCGTTGAAATTCGTAACCGTGATGGCCTTCATCGACGGCCGGCTCGACAAGGCGAAGATCGCCAACGTCCTCGACTACGCCAAGGCGCTCGGATTGCACGAGCGCTATATCGACGAGATCGCGGAAGCCGCCAGCGGACATGTGAAACAGGCGCTGGCCGATATGGTGCGCGCCAATCTCACCTCGATCACCGGCAAGGAGTTCAAAGACGCCGACGAGACCGCCTGGCTCTTGCCCTATGACAAATCGCCCGATCCGGCGCTCGCCGAACGATGCCGGAAACTCGGCGCATTGCCGGAGGGCAGCTTCGGGCTCGCCTTCTACAATCATTACCGCAACAACGGTTACGCCTTTCCCGGCGAGCCGACCGGCCTCAATGCCGGTTTCGGCTTTCCGCACGACACCGCACATGTCGTCTCAGGCTACGACACGACGCCGCGCGGCGAGTTGCTGGTCTCGACCTTCACTGCCGGCATGCATCCGCATTTCCCGATGGCCGGCCACATCCTGCCGGTGATCTTCTCCTGGCATCTCGGCATTCAGATCAATCCGGTCGCGAAATCCGCGCAGGGCACGCTTGATCCGGAGGAATTCTGGCACGCCTATGCCGGCGGCAAGACCGCAACGATCGACACCTTCGCGCCGGGCTGGGATTTCTGGGCCTATGTCGAGACGCCGCTGCGCGAGTTGCGCCGGCAATGGTCGATCCCGGAGGACGGTCTCGACCGCAAAGGCCGCTAGCCGCGAGCGTTGTGCGCGCCCTCTCCACCCTCAGCATGAGGATCACCGAGCGCATTGCGAGAGCGCGCAGCGCCGAAGCAACCCATCGCTCCGATCGTCCTCGCAAAAGCGGGAACCGAGAATCTTCCGGGAAGGAGCGGAGATCAGAGCGCCGCCGCCACGTCCTTCGCGCCGACCACCACATCGTGGTCGTAGATCGTCTTGCGGAACAAGGCATGGGCGACGATCTCGGCGTCGCGCTTGGCCACATCGCCGTGCATCGTGTCGTAACGCAAGCCGTTCTCGCGGGCGCCGCGCTGGACGCCGGCGACGCGCTCGCGCCGCAGCTTTTCATAGGCGATAAGCGCGGCGGGCGCGGACTTGCGATCAGCCCGCGACAGGATCGTGGCCAGCGCCATGCCGTCCTCGATCGACTGGTTCGCGCCCTGTCCGAGATGCGGCAGCATCGGATGGGCCGCGTCGCCGAGCAGCGTCAGCCGCCCCTTGGTCCAGGTCGGCAGCGGCTCGCGATCATAAAGCGCCCATTTGAAGGTGGACTGCACCTGCTTCAGCAAGCCTTCGATGCGCGGATCCCAACCTGCGAATTCCGCGCGCAGCGCATCCGGATCGCCCTGCGCCGTCCAGCTTTCCCGCATCTGCTCGTCGGCTGGAACAAAGCCGACATAATTGACGAGTTCGCCGGCGCGCACTGGAAACACGAGGAAATGCTTCCCGCGCCCGAGCCACATCTGCCATGCATTCTGCGGCCAGTCCGGCACCGCCGCATGCGGCACGAGCCCCCGATAGGCGACCGTTCCGGAAAACACCGCATCGGATGGCGGAAACACAAACGGGCGCATCTCGGAATGAATGCCATCACAGCCGACGACGACGTCGGCCTCAACCACCGTCCCGTTGTCGAAGCGCACGCGCGCCACATCGTCGTCCTGCGAGAACCCGACCGCGCGGTGTCCGGTATGCACCACATTGGCCGGCAGTCCTGCGGCAAGAAGGCCGACGAGATCGGCGCGATGCATGCCGAATGTCGCGTTCCAGCCGGATGAATCCGTCACCTGGACCGGCGCGATGGTGCTGCCATCGTCGCGGAAATAGCGCGAGCCTGAGCCGCAGCGCGCTCCCCATTTTTCCACGGCCGGGCCAAGGCCGACCCGCTCGAGCTGGCGCACGCTGTTCGGCGTGATGAAAACCCCTGCCCCCACTTCGCCGAGCGCGGGCGCCTGCTCATAGACCTTCACCTGCAGGCCATGTGCGATCAGCGCGTTGGCGGCAAACAATCCACCGATCCCGCCGCCGACGATCGCCACACTGGGACGCGAGCGTGTCATGCCGTCACTCCTCCTGCTGCGACATCAAGAGGCTTCTGTCACTGCGACATGAAAATGCTTCGGATGGCCGGGGCTTTCAAGTTAGTCTCGGGCAAGTCTGCCAGAACAAGAACGCCCGGGAGAACGCCATGATCGCCATTCGCGCTTTTTGCGCCGCTCTTGCCCTCTGCGCTGCCGCAGCAGCGGCAACCCCGCTTGCCGCGCAGGATTATCCGAACCGTCCGGTGAAGATCATCGTGCCGTTCCCGGCGGGCGGCACGGCGGATGCGGTGCCGCGGCTGATCGGCGACTGGCTCTCGAAGAAATGGGGGCAGCCGGTGGTCATCGAAAATCCGACGGGCGCCGCCGGCAATATCGGCTCAGAGCAAGCCTATCGCGCCGATCCCGACGGCTACACGCTGCTTTCGGCTCCGCCGCCGCCGCTTGTGATTAACCAGAATCTCTACAAGAACCTCAAATTCGACGCCTCGAAGTTCGAGCCGATCATCATCATGGCGCAGGTGCCGAACGGGGTGATCGTCAATCCCGCGCGGGTGAGCGCCAGGACTCTCCCTGAATTCATCGCCTATCTCAAAGCCAATCCGGGCAAGGTCACGTCCGCAACGCAAGGCAACGGTACGACCTCACATCTGACGTCGGAGATGCTGCAATTGATGGCGGGCGTCAAAGTGCAGCACGTCCCCTATCGCGGCACGGCGCCCGCATTGCAGGACCTCGTCGCCGGCAATGTCGATTTCATGTGCGACAATCTCGGGGTGTCGCTGCCGCTGGTACAGGACGGGAAGCTCAGGCTGCTCGCTGTCGCCACGGCAAAGCCGATGGCGTCGCTGCCGGACGTGCCGACGGTCGCTTCGACCTTGCCGGGCTTTGAATCGGTTGCCTGGTATGCGGTGGTCGCGCCTCCCGGGACGCCGAAGGAGATCACGCGGAAGATCAATGCCGACATCAACGAGGCACTGCGCGATCCGTCGATCCAGGAGCGGCTGAAGAAATTGTCGGCCGAAGTCGTCGGCGGCTCGACCGAGGAGACTGCGAAATATCTGCGCGACGACGTCGCGCGCTGGAAGAGGGTGATCGACGACGCCAATGTGAAGATCGGAGGATAGCTCCGACGGTCGCAGCAAACACGCGGTCGTCCCCGCTCCGTCGGCCTTATCCCGAGGAGCATTGCCGACGGGCCGCGACCCTTGGCAATGCGTCGCGAAGGCCGACCTCATCCTTCGAGACGGCGGCTTCGCCGCCTCCTCAGGATGAGATCGGAATGTGTCGTGTGTCCGGGTTCGCGGACGTAACGTCCGCGCCCCGGAATAACGATCAGCCCGTCGGCTCGAGCGAACCGGACGGCTTGGCGTCGATCAGCACGAACGCCATCACGCAGGGCTTGTCGCTGTTGTTGACCCAGTTGTGGATGGTGCCGCGCTGGACCACAACGTCCCCCGCCTTCAGATGCACGATCTCGTTATCGTCGAGCTCCATGTCCATCTCGCCGGACAGCACCACCGCGAAATCGATCGAATTGGTGCGGTGATTGCGCGGCGCGACGCCCGGCTGATATTCGATCACGCGAAACACCGCACGATCCTTCATCGCGGTGCCGATGATCTGCTTGGCACCATCGCGATCGTCATTGTTGTCGGCCGGCAGCGCCGTCGACCAGATATTGAAGAAGGTGCAGCCCTCACGCGGATTGACAACGTCCTTCGACACCTCGTCGATCAGGACGGTGGCTTTTCCATCGGCCTTGTGGCCGGTTACGACACGACGAACTTGCATAGACACTCTTTGCCACTCTCTCGTTCGGTTATTTCGGTTCGAGGCCAATGCGGCGAATGATGTCGCCCCAGCGGCTCGTCTCCGACTTCACATAGTCATCGGCATCCTTGGCCGATCCACCAACCGCCATGAAGCCGATCTTCTCGAGCTGGGCCTGCATGTCGGCATCTTTCAACATGGCGTTGACGCCATCGTTGATCTTCTGGATCACCGCATCGGGCGTCTTCGACGGCACGAAGAGCACGACCCACGTCGTGTCGTCGGCTTCGCCGAGGCCGAGTTCGCGCGCGGTCGGCACGTCCGGCAGCGACTTCACGCGATCCTTGCTGGTCACGGCCAGTCCCTTGACCTGCCCGGCCTTGACGTTCTCGACCGCCGCCGACAGCGCGACGCTGGCGAGCGGAATATGCGAACCGATCACCGCCTGCGTTGCGGGGCCCGCGCCGGTGAACGGCGCATGCGGAATATCGACCTTGCCTTCCAGCTTGAAGATACGTTCGGCGGACAGATGCGGCGTGGTGCCTGCGCCCGCGGTGCCGTAAGTCAGCTTTTCAGTCTTCGCGGCCTCGATCGCCTCTTTCAGGTTGTTCGCCTTGAAGTTCGGGGCGCCGATGATGAGATTGGGCGTCGTTGCGACCACCGCGGCCGCCTTGAAATCGCCGGGG
>NZ_DATMRX010000123.1:0-26967 GCF_035565855.1 Pseudorhodoplanes sp. | reverse complement strand
TCTCCTTCGTGCAGCGCGATCTCGCCAGCGTGCTGCCGCGCGCCAAGATCGCGGGCGGGCTTCCGATGGACGAAATCCTCGCCAGCGTGCGTGAGGCGGCAAACTGGAACGCGCGCGACACCAACGCGCGTTATCAGGTGGCCAACCTCGCGCCGGCGACCCGCGCCCTCGGCTACGCGCCGGCCGACTCCAATCCCGACCCCTATGCCGGTTTCGAAGCGCGCATCGTCCCGGAAAACATCACGCTGCTCCCGAAGAGCACCACATCGACAAGCACTGCCAACGAGCGCACCTTCATCATCAGGAAGGGCGACCACATCTCGAAAATCCTCGACGAACTGGGCGCCCTGCCGCAGGAGATTCGCGCCATTGTCTCGGCGCTCGGCTTCCGCGGCCGCGACAACGGACTGAAAGAAGGTCAGCGCGTCCGCATCCTGATGTCGCCGGTGCCCGGCAGCGCACGCCAGCAGCCCGCCCGCGTGATCATCGCCAACGAAGCCGCCATTGAAGCGGTGATCGCGCTCTCCGACCTTGGCCGCTACGTATCGGTGGATGTTGCTGCGATGAATACGCCGTCCGTCGCCGAGGCGCGCGAAGAGGAGGAGGACGACGGCTCCGGCGTGCGGCTCTACCAGAGCATCTACGAGACCGCGCTGCGCAACCAGATCCCGCGCGCCGTGATCGAAGACATGATCCGGGTCTATTCCTACGACGTGGACTTCCAGCGCAAGGTCCAGCCCGGCGACTCGTTCGACGTCCTCTATGCCGGCGACGAAGACAACGCGACCGGGGGCGAAAGCCGCAACGACGTGTTGTTCGCCGCGCTCACCGTCGGCGGCGAACTGAAGCGCTTCTACCGGTTCCAGACTCCCGACGACAACATCGTCGACTATTACGACGAGACCGGAAAGAGCGCGAAGAAATTCCTGGTCCGCAAGCCGATGTCGGACGGCATCCTGCGCTCTGGCTTCGGCGTCCGCCGCCATCCGATTCTCGGCTACGCGAAGATGCACACCGGCGTCGACTGGGCCGCGCCGCACGGCACGCCGATCTATGCCGCCGGCAACGGCGAAGTCGAAAGGGTCGGCTGGGAAGGCGGCTACGGCAAGTATGTCCGCATCAAGCATACCAACGGCTACGAGACCGCCTACGGTCACATGACCGCCTATGCGAAGGGCATCGAGCCTGGTGCCAAGGTGCGTCAGGGCCAGGTGATCGGCTTTGTCGGTTCGACCGGCCTGTCGACCGGCGCGCACCTGCATTACGAGATCATGGTCAACGGCCGTTTCGTCGACCCGATGCGTATCCGTCTGCCGCGCGGCCGCGTGCTGGAAGACAAGATCCTCGCCGTCTTCGAGGGAGAACGCGACCGCATCGAGGGCATGATGAACCGTAGCTCCGGCGGGCGGATGGCCCAGACCACGCCACAGGCGGGGCGCTGATTCAACGCACCGTCATTCCGGGGCCCGCGCGCAGCGCGTGAACCCGGTATCCAGATACAAACTTCGAACGTCATGGCCGCTTCGAACGTCATGGCCGGGCTTGACCCGGCCATCCATCGTCTTCGCAAACACTTTTGTTCGATGGATGCGCGGGCTTAAAGCCCGCGCATGACCTGCGTCGGTTACGCCGCTTCCTTCACCGCTTCCCCGTTGAAGGTCAGCCCGCTCTTGCCGACCGAGACCTTCACCGTGTCGCCATCCTTGATCTTGCCCGACAGGATCAGCTCGGCGAGCGGGTCCTGCAGGTTCTTCTGGATGACGCGCTTGAGCGGACGCGCACCATAGGCCGGATCGTAGCCCTTCTCGGCGAGCCATTCGCGGGCCGCCGGTTCGAGCTTGATCGTGATCTTGCGATCGTCGAGCAGCTTCAAGAGACGCTGCAGCTGGATGTCGACGATGCGGCCCATGTCCTCGCGGCGCAGGCGATGGAACAGGAGGATTTCGTCCACGCGATTGAGGAATTCCGGACGGAAATTCGAGCGGACGACCGCCATCACCTGATCGCGGACCGCCTCCGAATCCTCGCCTTCCTTCTGGTTCACCAGATATTCGGCGCCGAGATTCGACGTCATCACGATCAGCGTGTTGCGGAAGTCGACCGTGCGGCCCTGCCCGTCCGTCAGGCGCCCGTCATCGAGCACCTGCAGGAGGACGTTGAACACGTCCGGATGCGCCTTCTCGATCTCGTCGAACAGCACGACCTGATAGGGCCGCCGCCGCACCGCTTCGGTGAGCGCCCCACCCTCCTCGTATCCGACATAGCCGGGCGGCGCGCCGATCAGCCGGGCCACGGAATGCTTCTCCATGAATTCCGACATGTCGATGCGGACCAGGGCATGCTCGTCGTCGAACAGGAATTCGGCGAGCGCCTTGGTGAGCTCGGTCTTGCCGACGCCGGCGGGCCCGAGGAACATGAACGAGCCGATCGGCCGGTTCGGATCCTGCAAGCCCGCGCGGGCACGGCGCACCGCGGTCGAGACCGCCTTCACGGCTTCCGGCTGGCCGACGACACGCTTTGCGATCTGCTCCTCCATCTTGAGCAGCTTCTCGCGCTCGCCTTCCATCATCCGGTCGACGGGAATGCCGGTCCAGCGCGACACCACCTGCGCGATATGGCTCGCGGTCACCGCCTCTTCGGAGAGAACTGCGCCAGCCGCGCCCTGGGCTTCCACCTCCTTAAGCTGCTTTTCCAGCTTCGGAAGCTTGTCGTATTGCAGCTCGCCGGCGCGCTGGTAATCGCCACGGCGGGTCGCATCGGCCAGCTCGTTCTTCAGCTTGTCGAGTTCTTTCTGGAGGTCGGCCGCCTTGGTCAGCTTGTCCTTCTCGGCCTTCCACTTCTGGGTCAGCGCGTCGGCCTCCTCCTCGAGGTCGGCGAGCTCCTTCTCAAGCTTTTTCAGCCGGTCCTGCGAGCCCGGATCGGTCTCCTTGCGGAGCGCCTCCTGCTCGATCTTCCGCCGCACGATCTCGCGGTCGAGATTGTCGAGCTCCTCCGGCTTGGAATCGATCTGCATGCGCAGCCGCGCCGCCGCCTCGTCCACGAGGTCGATGGCCTTGTCCGGCAGGAAGCGGTCGGTGATGTAGCGGTTCGACAACGTCGCCGCAGCGACCAGCGCCGCGTCCGCCACCTTCACCTTGTGATGGGCTTCGTATTTTTCCTTCAGGCCGCGCAGGATCGAGATCGTGTCCTCGACCGTCGGCTCGGACACGAAGACCGGCTGGAAGCGCCGCGCCAGCGCCGCATCCTTCTCGACATGCTTGCGGTATTCGTCGAGCGTGGTGGCGCCGACGCAATGCAACTCACCGCGCGCGAGCGCCGGCTTGAGCAGGTTGGAGGCGTCCATCGCCCCGTCGGCCTTGCCGGCGCCAACGAGCGTGTGCATCTCGTCGATGAAGAGGATGATCTGTCCGTCCGACCCGCCGACTTCGGTAAGAACCGCCTTCAGCCGCTCCTCGAACTCGCCGCGATATTTCGCACCGGCGATCAGGGCGCCCATGTCGAGCGCGAGCAGCTTCTTGTCCTGAAGCGATTCCGGCACGTCACCGTTGACGATGCGAAGCGCCAGACCTTCCACGATCGCGGTCTTGCCGACGCCGGGCTCGCCGATCAGCACCGGATTGTTCTTCGTCCGGCGTGACAGCACCTGGATGGTGCGGCGAATTTCCTCGTCGCGGCCGATCACCGGGTCGAGCTTTCCATCGCGGGCGGCCTGCGTCAGGTCCCGTGCATATTTCTTCAGCGCGTCATAGGCATTTTCCGCGGTCGCGGTGTCCGCGGTGCGGCCCTTGCGGATCGCCTCGATTGCCGCGTTCAGGTTTTGCGCGGTGACGCCTGCCCGCTGCAGGATCTTGCCGGCATCGCTCTCGCGATCCATCGCGAAGGCGAGCAGCAGGCGCTCCACGGTGACGTAGGAGTCGCCGGCCTTCTGCGCGACCTTCTCGGCCTGGTCGAAGATCCGCGCCAGCGCCGGCGTCATCTGCGGCTGGCTCGCGCCGCCGCCGGAGACTTTCGGCAGCTTCTTCAGCGCCGCTTCGACCTCAAGCAGCGCCTGCCTTGAATTGCCGCCCGAACGATCGATCAGGCCGGCGCACAATCCTTCCGGATCGTCCAGCAGAACCTTCAGCAAATGCTCAGGGGTGAATTGGGGGTTGCCCTCTCGCAGGGCCAACGAATGCGCCGATTGAATGAAACCGCGCACACGCTCGGTGTATTTCTCAAAATCCATATGTCGCTCCCTCGGGCTGATCCGCGGCCCTCGTCGAGGCACCTGCGGAGCATGTGGGTCGCCCCGCCGCCATGAGCCGTCTCAAAAAAACGGGCTAGAACTGCGAGACTTTACCGGCGGACCCCGGTTGGGCATCCGCAGCCCGGATGTAGGAATGCGGTCCCGTTTGCGGAAGTCAGGGGAGCGCAAAAAAGCTTGCCGGGGCGTTACCGCTGCCCCAAGACTGCCCCAAGACAGGCCGGCTATCTGCCGGTACCGTTAAGTGTCCGCTTATGCATGGAAAAATCCGCTCGATCGCGCGCTACCCGGTGAAGGGATTGTCGCCCGAAATCCTGCCGCGGGTCGCCCTGACGTCGGGCGGGACCCTGCCGGCCGACCGCCTCTACGCGATCGAGAACGGCCCCTCCGGCTTCGACCCGGCGGCCCCGCAATATTTCCCCAAGCAGCGCTTCCTGATGCTGATGCGGAACGAACGCCTGGCGGCACTCGACACCCATTATGACGAGCCGACCCATAGCCTCACCGTGCGGCTGAACGGGTCCGAGGCGGCGCGCGGGGACCTGCGAACCGCGCAAGGCCGGGCGGCGATCGAAGGCTTCTTCGCGCGCTACGCAGCCGACGAATTGCGCGGGCCCCCGAAGGTCCTCCATGCCGAAGGCCACAGCTTCTCCGATGTCGCGGCCAAGGTCGTCTCGATCATCAATCTCGGCTCGGTCGCAGCGATCGAGACTGCGGTCGGGGCTCCGGTCGACCCGCTGCGGTTTCGGGGCAATCTCTATGTCGAGGGCTGGCCGGCCTGGCGCGAATTCGACCTGCTCGGTCAGACGCTGACGATTGGCCCGGTGAAACTGAAGGTGGTGAAGCGGATCGTGCGCTGCGCCGCCACCAACGTCGAGCCGCGCACCGGCATCCGCGACATGGAAATTCCGAGGACGCTGGCGCAGGCCTTCGGTCACATGGATTGCGGGGTCTATGCCGAGGTGGTCGCGGGAGGCACCATCGCCGCAGGCGACGCGATCGCCACGCCCGACGGTAGCGCCCAGCGGACCTGAAGCCTGGATGCCCCGCCTTCGCGGGGCATGACGAGGAGTTTCATCGCCCCTTCGCGCGCTGGCGCAGTCCTGGGCGCTGTCATACATAGGCCCGATGACATCCGACTCGCTGCGAGGTTCCACCCCGCTTCACGCCCCCGGCCGGGGGAAGCCCGAGCGCGTCTTCTCGCATGTCACGACCTGGATCTTCGATCTCGACAACACGCTCTATCCGCATCACCTCAATCTCTGGCAGCAGGTCGATGAGCGCATCCGCGACTATATCGCCCAGCTTCTGAACATCACGCATGACGAGGCCTTCCGGCTGCAGAAGGACTATTACAAGCGCTACGGCACATCGATGCGCGGTCTGATGACCGAACACGGGATGAAGCCGGACGACTTCCTCGACTTCGTGCATCAGATCGATCATTCGCCGCTCGAGCCCAATCCGGTTCTCGGCGGCGCGCTGGAGCGGCTGCCTGGCCGCAAGCTCATCCTGACCAACGGCACCCGCAAGCATGCCGACGCGGTGATGCGACGGCTCGAGATCCACGGACATTTCGAGGACGTGTTTGACATCATCGCCGCCGAACTCGAACCGAAGCCGTCGCAGAAGACCTACGAGCGCTTCCTCGCGCGCCATGACGTCGACCCGTCGCATGCGGCGATGTTCGAGGATCTGGCGCGCAATCTCGCGGTGCCGCATGCGCTCGGCATGACCACTGTTCTGGTGGTCCCGGAAGGGACGCGCGAGGTGTTCCGCGAGGACTGGGAGCTGGAAGGCCGCGACGCGGCCCACGTCGATTACGTCACCGACGACCTGTCGGGCTTCCTGCAGCAGCGCTGCTGCCGGTAACGCCCCGCCGTCTTATCCGACGAGGCTCGGCAGCCACAGCGCGATCGCCGGGAACAGGATCAGCAACGCCACCAGCACGAAATCGGCGGCGAGGAACGGCAACGTCCCGCCATAGATCCGCATCACCGGTATTTCCGGATGCTGGGCCTGGATCACGAACACCGTCATGCCGGTCGGCGGCGTGATCAGGCCGATGGTGCACATGATGGTGACGAAGATGCCGAACCACACGCCGTCATAACCGATCGCGTTGATCAGCGGCAGCGTGATCGGCACGGTGATCAGGATGGTGGAGACCTCGTCGAGGAAGGTGCCGAGCGCAATGTAGAGCGCCATCACCGCCATCAGGATCCAGAACGGCGACAATTCGCTCAGGTGCGCCCATTTGGTCAGTTCGTTCGGGAACTGGGTCAGCACGATGAAGCGCGAGAAGATGGTCGCGCCGGCCACCACCAGAAGGATGGATGCCGTGGTGTAGACCGTCTCCAGCATGCAATCGACGAGATCGCGGATCGACATCGACCGCGTGGCAAAGCCGATCACGATCGCAAGGAAGGCGGCCACGGCCGCGGCTTCGGTGGGCGAGAACCAGCCGAAATAGATGCCGAACACCGCGATGAAGAACAGTAGGCCGAGCTTCCACATGCCGACCGAGGCATGCAGCCGATCCTTGAACGGCATCGACGGCACCCGCGGTATCCATGTCGGCTTGATCCAAGCCACGGTCCACACCGTGACGACATAAAGACCGGCCAGCACGAAGCCGGGTACGAACGCGGCCGCGTAAAGCTTCACCAGCGACACTTCGGCGACGATCGAATAGATCGCGGTCAGCACCGACGGTGGAATGAGGACGCTCAGCGTGCCGGCGGAGGCCACGGTGCCGCCGGCGAAGGCGGGATCGTAGCCATGGCGGCGCATTTCGGGGATCGCAACCCGCGAGAAGGTCGCGGCTGTCGCGATCGAGGAGCCGCAGATCGCCCCGAACAAGGTGCAGGCGCCGATGCTGGCATTAGCGAGCGCGCCGCGGATCCCGGAAAATACCGCGTTGCAGGCCTGGAACAATTCGCCCGCCATATTGGCGCGCGAGGCCACAGCGCCCATCAGAATGAACAGCGGAATGACCGAAAGCGAATACGCGCTCGCCATTTGATACGGCACGCTGCCGGCCATCTTCAGCGCCGGAGCCCAGCCGTCGATCGCGGCATAGCCGAGGAAACCCGCAGCCGCGAGCGCGATCGCGATCGGCACGCGCAGGAAGATCAGCACCAGAAGCAGGACGACTCCCGCAAGCCCGATCGCGGTGATGGTCATACGTGATCCTCGATCCGATGCTCGATCGAATCGGGCCCCTTGTCGTCGCTGCGGAACAGCATGAACAGCGCCGCCGCCGCGGCGAGGCTCATCCCGACGAGGACGATAGTCCAGTGCCAGAATTTCGGCAGGCCGAGATCGGCGGTGATGTCGTGGAATTCATAGGAGTCCCACGCGGCGTCCCAGCTCTGCCAGACCAGAACGACGAATGTCGCAACCGACAGCACAAGCGCGATGCGCTTGAGCAATGGCACGATGCGCGGCCATATCTCGTCGATCGTGTTCACGAGGATGTTGTCGTCGCGCAGGAACACGCACGGCAATGCGAGAAAGAACGAACCGGCGAGCATGAGCTCGATCAGTTCGTAAACGCCGCGCAGCGGATACGCGAAGAACGTGCGCAGCACGACATCGGCAACGGTGAGCACCAGCATTCCGAGCAGGAAAACGACCGCGACGGCGCCGCAGATCGCCGATGCGATATCGCCGATCCGCTTCACGGCCGCACCCACGTCGCGCCGGCGAAGCGCGTGCGCTCGCGCAGCCTCTGTTCCCCGGCAACAAGCAGGGAGCCCTGAGGACAAGGATTCGGACGTCGGATCAAGATGGACAGGCCCCCCTCACCCGCGGCCTTCTTATCGGCCAGCGGCCTCTCCCCGCAAGCGGGGAGAGGGATCACTTCACGCGCGGATTAGTCCCAGAAATTCTTGGAGTCCTTGGCGTGCTTTTCGGCGAGCGACTTCATCATGCTGTGGACAGCGCTGGCGGGAAGCCCCTTGCCGTCCAGCTCCTTGACCTTCGCCGCAGCGACGTCGGCGCCGATCTTGCGGAACTTGGCGTTCTCCTCGGGCGAAAGCTTGATCGCCTCGCTGCCGCCATCGAGCAGCGCCTTCTTTCCTGGCGCGTCGAGACCGTCCCAGGCCTGGCCGATTTCCTTTTCCACGCCAACCAGCGACTTGGTGATCAGCTGCTGCAGATCCGGCGGCAGCTTCTTCCAGGTATCCTCGTTCATCGCGAGACCGAAGCTGGCGACATAGGAATACATCTCGGTCGTGTGTTTCACGGTGCCGCCCATCTTGAAGGCGATGCCGGCGCCGCCGTAGTCGATCACCACGCCGTCGAGCGTGCCCTTCTGCATCTGCTCGACCTGCTCGGTCGGCGCGACGCCGACCGGCGAGCCGCCCAAAGCCGCGATGAAGTCGCGGATTTCCGGAGAAGCGAAGCGCAGCCGCAAACCCTTGATGTCGTCGACGGACTTGATCGGCTTCTTGGTGGTGTGAATGTTGCCGGGCTGGTGCGTGAAGAGAAGCAGCAGCTTGACGCCCTTGTGCTCGGCATCGAGATATTTCGATCGCAATTCGGGATCGTTCAGCACCTTGGTGCCGATCTCCGCGCTGCCGACCATGTACGGCACCTGCACAATTCCGGTCAGCGGGAAGCGGCCCGGGGTCGCGCCATGCAGGAACCAGGAAATGTCGGCCTGGCCCGTGCGCGCGAAGTCGTAATGCTGCGGGACCGGGCCCATCTGCGCGCCGGGGAAGCGCTTGAATTTAATCCGGCCGCCGGAATCCTTCTCGAGCTTTTCGGCCCATTTGATCAGCCATTGCGACATGGCGTGCTGATCTCCGACATAATAGGCGAGCTTCAGCTCGATCGGTTGTTGTGCGGTTTGCGCGGTAGCGCTGCCGGCGCCGAGTGCGAGGGCCAAAGCAGCCGGCAGCAAGGCGCGCCGGGTCAATCCTGTCATCATAATCATCCTCCCGATCGGCCAAGAACCGACCGATTTCGCGTGTTATGGGCGCAAAGTGCCAAAATGAGCGCGCGGCCGCAATGGCTAAAGGACGCATAGCCCCGGCCATCGCGCGGCTGTTTGCGCTCAGTCAAATGACGGACGCGCCCGCGCGCAAGTGGGCCAAGCTTCGCCCGCCCACCCGCGGCATCGGCGGCGTGTCAGATCAGTCGAGACTGACCCCGCTCGCCTTGATCGTCGTGCCCCATTTCTCGATTTCACGGTCGAGAAATTGCTTCAGATAATCCGTCGAGGCGCGATCCTTTGTCACGAAGGCCGAGCCGACCTTTTTCAGGCGATCGCCAAGGCCGGGCGTCTCGATCATCGCAACGGTCGCCTTCTGCAACTTGTCGATGACCTCCTGCGGCGTTCCCTTCGGAACGAAGAACGCGCTCCAGAATGGCGCCTCCAGGGTCAGGCCCTGCTCGACCGTGCTCGGGATCTGCGGCAACAGCACGGAGCGATCCTTGGCCAAGGCGGCGAGCGGCTTCAGCGTTTGCGAATCGATCTGCGGCACCGCGGCCGCGCCGAGTGCACAGATGAAGTCGAGGCGGCCGGCAATCGCGTCCTGCACAGCGGGCGCCGAACCGCGATACGGCACATGGACCGCATCGATTCCCGCCGCCGCATTGAGCTGCGCGCAGGCCAGATGCGAGGCCGAGCCGACGCCGGCCGATCCGTATTTCAGCTTGCCGGGATTGGCCTTGCCATAGGCGATGAACTCCTTGAGGTCGTTCACCGGCAGGTCCTTGCGCGTCAGCAGCACGATCGGCTGCTCGGCGACGAGCGCGACCGGCATGAAGTCGGCGACCGGATCGTAAGGCAGCTTCTTGTAGAGCGCCTTGCTCATCGCGAAAGTGTCGATGCCGCCCATCACGAACTGGTAGCCGTCCGGCGTCACCTTCGACACGCGGCCGACGCCGATCGTGCCGCCGGCCCCGCCCATATTCTCGACCACGACCTGCTGACCGAGGACCTCGGAGAGGCGCGCCGCGAAGACGCGCCCGACCACATCCGACGCGCTTCCAGGCGCGAAGGGGATGACCAGCGTCACCGGCCGGTTCGGCCAGTCCTGCGCACTCGCAGGCGAGCTCAATGGCGGCGCAATCAGAAGCAGCGCGGCAATCGCCATGAGCAGGCGGCGGGGCGAAAATTTCATCAGAGGCACCTCTTCATTTTCATGTGCGTTGTTCGCGTTTGTGCAAACACCGCGCGGCTCAGCAAATTGCGTGCCGTCCTTTCTCTCACACGGCCCCCTCGGAGAAAAGCGGAGCGCCATTGACATCCGCCGACGCGTCGCGCCACACAGCGGACGCTTAAGAACCGGGGACAGGCATGGCTCACGAAAAGCTCGCTCAAACCATCGACGACGCCTTCGAAAAGCGCGAGGACGTCTCGCCGAATACCCGGGGAGCGGTGCGCGACGCGGTCGAACAGGCGCTGGAGCTTCTGGATTCCGGCGCGGCCCGCGTCGCCGAGAAGCAGGGCGACGGCCGCTGGAAGGTCAACCAGTGGCTGAAAAAGGCCGTGCTGCTGTCGTTCCGGCTGAACGACATGAGCGTGATCAAGGGCGGCCCCGGCGAGTCGGTGTGGTGGGACAAGGTGCCCTCCAAGTTCGAAGGCTGGACCGACGCCAAGTTCAAGGCGGCCGGCTTTCGCGCCGTACCCAATTGCGTGGTGCGCAAATCCGCCTTCATCGCGCCGGGCGTGGTGCTGATGCCGTCCTTCGTCAATCTCGGCGCCTATGTCGATTCCGGCACTATGGTCGATACCTGGGCGACGGTCGGCTCCTGCGCGCAGATCGGCAAGAATTGTCACATCTCCGGCGGCGCCGGCATCGGCGGCGTCCTCGAACCGCTCCAGGCCGGTCCTGTCATCATCGAGGACAATTGCTTCATCGGCGCGCGCGCTGAAGTCGCCGAAGGCGTCGTGGTGCGCGAAGGTTCGGTGCTGTCGATGGGTGTCTATCTCGGCGCCTCGACCACCATCATCGACCGCTCGACCGGCGAAACCTTCCGCGGCGAAGTCCCGCCCTATTCGGTCGTGGTGTCGGGTACCATGCCGGGCAAGCCGCTGCCGAACGGTCAGCCGGGGCCGAACCTCTATTGCGCGGTGATCGTCAAGCGCGTCGACGAGAAGACCCGCTCCAAGACCTCGATCAACGAATTGCTGCGCGACTGAACCGCGGCCGAGCCTGCCGCGACAGACGCGACCGCCTGCCGGGAATCGGATCGATCAAGGATCGGCCGCATCGTCCCGGCAGTCTCGGCGGCACATTGACGGAAGGGTCGCCGCTGTGGTGGTTACGGATCGCCGCGGGCGACGCGCCCGGCATATGAGGACGGATCGAGCGCCGCCTCCCTGCGCGGCACCGATGGCGACAAAGATGATGGACCCGATCCACTTGCCCAATCGAACTCCTGCCCGGCGCGCGGATAAAGTCTGATGGCTGCCGATCCCGTCGCCATCGCCCAGAGCCTGTTGCGCTGCCCGTCGGTCACGCCGGCGGAAGGCGGCGCGCTGACCTATCTCGAAAGCCTCCTGAAAGCTGCGGGCTTCACCACCCACCGGATGACCTTTTCCGAGCCCGGCACGCCGGACGTGGAGAATTTCTACGCCCGCATCGGCACGGATTCCCCGCATCTGATGTTCGCCGGCCATACCGACGTCGTGCCGCCCGGCAACGAAAAGGCCTGGACGCATCCGCCGTTCTCCGGCGAGATCGCGGACGGCATTTTGTACGGACGCGGCGCTGTGGACATGAAGGGCGGGATCGCCGCCTGCATCGCCGCTGCGCTCGATTATCTCGCCGCGAATGGCGGAAAGCCCAAGGGCTCGATCTCTTTCCTGATCACCGGCGACGAGGAGAGCGTTGCGATCAACGGCACGCCGAAGCTGCTCGACTGGGCGGCCAAGCACGGCGAAACATTCGATCACTGCATTCTCGGCGAGCCCAGCAACCGCGAAACGCTTGGCGACACCATCAAGATCGGCCGGCGCGGCTCGCTGAACGGCACGCTCATCGTGCATGGCAAGCAGGGCCACGTCGCGTACCCTGAGCGCGCCGACAATCCGGTGACCGGTCTCGTGACGCTGATCTCGGCGCTCAAGCGCGAGCCGCTCGATCATGGCTCGAAGCTGTTCGATCCGTCGAACCTCGAATTCACCTCGGTCGATGTCGGCAATCCGACCGTCAATCTTATTCCGGGCGAAGCACGCGCCCGCTTCAACATCCGCTTCAACGACCTGCATAATCAGGAATCGCTGAAAGTCCTGCTCGAGAAGCGCGCGGTCGCGGCGGCCGATGGCAAGATCCGGTTCTCCTTCGAATGGGAGCCGTCCAATGCCGATGTGTTCGTGGTCGAGCCCGGCCCGTTCACCGACATGGTCGCGAATGCGGTCGCCGAAGTGACGGGGCGAAAGCCGGTCCTCTCCACCACCGGCGGCACGTCCGACGCGCGCTTCATCAAGAATTACTGCTCGGTCGTGGAATTCGGCCTCGTCGGCCAGACGATGCATGCGATCGACGAACGCGTGCCGGTGTCGGAGCTTGTCGCGCTGACCGGGATCTACCGGAAGATACTGGACCGGTATTTCGCCTGATCGGCGACTGATCCCTTCCCTAGGAAGCGTGCTCTCAGATCTGTCAGGCCCCGCCTTCGCGGGGCATGACAGCCGTAGGGCTGTCGCGCAAACCAGACTAATAATCCACCTTCACGAGATACAGCCCCTCGGCCGGCGCCACCTGTCCGCACAGCACGCGGTCGCGCGCCGCGAGAATGCGCGTGATGTCATCCGGGGTCCACTTGCCCTCGCCGACATGCACCAGCGATCCGACCATTGAGCGCACCTGGTTGTGCAGGAACGAGCGCGCCGAGACGAGAAGGTTGACGTTCCACCCGTCGGTCTCGATGTCGAGCTGGTCGAGCGTCTTCACCGGCGATTTCGACTGGCATTCGGTCGAGCGGAAAGTGGTGAAGTCGTGCTTGCCAAGGAGCCGCTTTGCCGCCTCGCGCATCGCCGCGATATCGAGCGGACGCCCGACCCGCCAGGCCCTGCCGAGATCGAGCGCGAGATCGGGCCGCCGGTTCACCACGCGATAGAGATAATGCCGCTTCGTCGCCGAGAAGCGTGCGTTGAAGTCTTGGCTCACACGCTCGGCAGACAGCACGGCAACCGGCTGCGGCCGCAGATAGAAATTGAGCGCATCGCGAACCGTGCCGCCCTCGTGATCGCCGCGCAGATCGCAATGCGCGACCTGCCCGAGCGCGTGAACGCCGGCATCGGTGCGGCCGGCGCCCTGGATGGTGACGCGCTGGCCGTCGAACTTTGCGATGGCGTCCTCGATCGCGCCCTGCACGCTCGGCGCGTCGGCCTGATACTGCCAGCCGCGATACGGCGCGCCGTCATATTCGATGATGAGCTTGTAGCGGGGCATTCTTACAAACCTGCAAAGGCAGGCGCATAGCGGACCTCGCCGCGATGCGGCGCATCGTCCGACAGGCGCAGGACCTGCATGTGAGGGCCGTCATAGGGAGTGCGGTACGCTGCGGCGACGCCAGCATCAAAGCCGAACCGCTGGTAATAACCGGGATCGCCGAGCACGAAGACCAATGTTTCGCCGCCCTGCCTGAGCCGGTCGATGCCGTCACGGATCATCGACTGACCGACGCCTCTCCGTTGATGCTCCGGCAGCACAGCCACAGGTCCGAGCGCCACCGCCGGTATCGCATCGGCATGATTGTGAACGGTCAGCCGCGAAAACGCGCAATGTCCGACAATCGCGCGACCGATCCCGGCAACCAGCGACAGCAAGAGATCGCCATCCGCCCGCAGCCGGTCCACAAGATCCGCCTCGGCCGGGCGGCCGAAGGCCCCGCTATTGACCGAACGGATCGCGTCCCGGTCAACCGGTGTTTCAGTTCTGACGGCGATCACGTCAGCACGGTGCCGCGCGCGAGCTTCGTGCCGCGCAGAAATTCGTCCGCCTTCATCGGCTGCTTGCCGGCGCGCTGCAATTCCAGGATGCGGATCGCACCATTTCCGCAGGCGATGGCGAGATTGTCGTCGAGCACCGTGCCCGGTGCGCCGCTGCCATCGCTGAGCGTTGAGCGCAGCACCTTCACCCGCGCCGGTCCCTTGTCGCCCGGCATCTCGAACCATGCGCCGGGAAAGGGCGACAGACCGCGGATGTGATTGCGCACATCCTGCGCCGGCCGCGACCAGTCGATCCGGGTTTCGGCCTTGTCGATCTTCTCGGCATAGGTCACGCCCTCATTCGGCTGCGGAACGATCTGCAACGAGCCGCGCTCGAGGGCGCCGAGCGCGCGATGCATCAGGTCGCCGCCGATCGCCGCGAGACGATCGTGCAACTCGCCCGCCGTCATGTCGGGCCCGATGGCGACGCGCTCCATCATCGCCATGCCGCCGGTATCGAGGCCCTCATCCATCTTCATCACGGTGACGCCGCTCTGCGCATCTCCCGCCATGACGGCGCGGTTGATCGGGGCTGCGCCCCGCCAGCGCGGCAACAGCGAAGCGTGCAGATTGAAGCAGCCGAGCGGCACCGCATCGAGGATGGCTTTGGGCAGGATCAGCCCATAGGCGACGACCACCGCCGCATCCGCTTCGAACGATGCAAACTCGGCCTGCGCCTCTTCGGTGCGCAAGGTCTTCGGCGTCAGCACGGTAAGACCGAGCCGCTTGGCTTCGCGCGCGACCGGCGTGTCCTGAAGGTCCATGCCGCGTCCGGCGGGCTTCGGCGCGCGGGTATAGACGGCGGCAATCTCGTGTCCGGCGCCCGCGAGTTCGACCAGCGTCGGTACCGCGAAGTCCGGCGTTCCCATGAAGATCAAACGGAGCGGCATGGCTAACGTCCGCCCTCGGGTTTGCTGAATGGATTGATCACGGTAAGGCCGAACGCGACAAATCCGTTTTCGTCACGCGAGCAAAGTGAAGCTCCGTGGCGCACGGCTATTGCGGCAATAAGTCCATCCATTTGGTTGAGCGGAAGTCCTTTCTGCTTTCGTATGGCCGCGAGTCTTGCGTAAATCGACGCAGCGGCCTGATCGAAGGGAAGGATTCGACCGCGAAAAGCGTGGTGCTCGATATGGTCGATCGCGACACTCAGCGCCGTGCGCCGGCGTCCGGCGGGCAACAATTCTTCACCATAGCGCAACTCCGCAAGCACAGGCGCGCAGATGAAAAGCTCTGCCTCGTCCTGGGAATCGAGCCACTCGATAACAGACGATTGCGGCAAAGCCCTCATCGTCTCGGACACGACATTTGTGTCGAGGACGATCATTCGAAATCTGGCGGATCGCTGACGTCGCCCGGAATTTCGAACACCAGGTCGTCGCCCCGAAACTCCTCCGGCAGCAACGATGAGAGATACGTTCCCATTTTCAGGGGTGGCTCCGACACAGTGAGCCCGCGCTGAAGAACAAGCTTTGCTTCATCGGACAGACTCCGGCCGTGCTCCCGCGCGCGCCGTTCGATCTCGCGCTTGAGCTCGGGGTCGATCTTCCGGATCAGCATGTCAGTCATTTGATATCATTGATATCAAAAGTGCGCGGTTGGCGCAACGTTCACTCCGCCGCCTGCTTCGCGATCTTGGTGAATTTCTTGATCACGCGATCGCGCTTCAGCTTGGAGAGGTGATCGATGAACAAGACGCCGTTGAGGTGGTCGATCTCGTGCTGGATGCACGTCGCGAAAATGCCGTCGGCCTCGACCTCCTGCGGCTTGCCGTCGAGATCGAGATAGGTGAAGCGCACCTTCGCGGGCCGTTCGACTTCCTCGTAATATTCCGGGATCGAGAGACAGCCCTCTTCGTGGACATTCATCTCTTCGGACGACCAGGTGATCTCCGGATTGATGAAGACCTTGGGGTCCTTCTCCTCGTCCTTCTTGGCGAGATCCATGGTGACCACACGCAGCGGCTCGCCGATCTGGATCGCGGCGAGACCGATACCGGGGGCGTCGTACATCGTCTCCAGCATGTCCTCGGCGAGCGCGCGCACCTTGGCGTCCACCGCCTCGACCTTTTTCGAGACGGTGCGCAGGCGCTTGTCGGGGATAACGAGGATGTCGCGGAGAGCCATGGGCGCGATGTAATTATCGGGCGGCGCGCGGTCAATTTCGATCTTCTTCGATCGTCCGCTCCTCCCGCGCCCCGATCCGGCCGGGAGACTGGCCCTGGCGCCGCGTCCCGAGCGCAACCATTTCGTTCACTTTTTGTTCCAACGCCGCCGCGAATCGTGCTAATGAGGCGCGATGGACAGCCTCGCCCTGATCCGGGACCGGCTCGCCGGCCTCGACCCGCTGCTTGTTGTCGCGGTGATCGCGGCCGTTTGCGCATTCGTCCTCGCCGCCGTGATCGGCGTCACCATCGTGCAGATCGCAAGGCGCCGGCGGCGGATGAAGGAAGCGGCCGAAGCCGAACGGATCCAGGCGGAGGAGAACGAGGCCCGGATGGCCGAAATCCGGCGCCTCCAGGCCGAGACCACCGGGCTCGTCCGCGCGATGGGCGACATGCTCGCGAACCGGCAATCGCAATTCGAGAAGGCGTTTTCCGAACGCCTCGATGCGGTCACGCACCGGATCGGCCAGTCGATCCAGCACACCACGCATCAGACCGGCGAGAACCTCAATCGCCTGAACGAGAGGCTGGCCGTCATCGATGCCGCGCAGAAGAACATCACCGCGCTGGCGTCGCAGGTCACCTCGCTGCAGAGCGTCCTGTCCAACAAGCAGCAACGCGGCGCCTTCGGCCAGGGCCGCATGGAGATGATCATCGAGGACGGGCTGCCGAAGGGCGCCTACGAATTCCAGTACACGCTTTCCAACAATACGCGGCCGGACTGCGCGATCCATTTTCCCGACCAGCGGCCGCTGATCATCGACGCCAAATTCCCGCTGGAAGCGGTGACCGCGTTCCGCGACGCTAAATCGGACGAGGAACGCAATCTCGCCAGCCGTCTGTTGCGCCAGAACGTCGCCAAACATATTGCCGATATCGCCGGAAAATACCTGATACCGGGTGAGACTCAGGAACTCGCCCTGATGTTTGTGCCCTCTGAATCGGTCTATGCCGAGCTGCACGATCAGTTTGACGATCTGATCCAGCGCGCGTTCCGCTCGCGCGTCGTCATCGTCTCCCCCTCGCTGCTCATGCTCGCTGTGCAGGTGATCCAGCAGATCCACCGCGACGCGCGGATGCGCGAGGCGGCCGACAAGATCCACGCCGAGGTCGGGCATTTCATGGACGATCTCAAGCGGCTGCGCGAGCGCGTGCGCAAGCTCGAGGCGCATTTCGGCCAGGCCACCGAGGACATCAAGCAGATCGTGATCTCAACCGACAAGCTGGAGCGGCGCGGCAGCCGCATCCGCGAGGTCGAGTTCGACGGCGAACTGGACGATCAGGCCAGCATGGTGCTGCCCGCCCCCGTCGGGGCGAGCCGCGTCGCGGCGGCGGAGTGAGACGCTTCGGACAACGCTCCCGGCCGATTTCGGGCGGCTGACGGCCATTTTCGCGGTGCAAAGGGCCCGGATGCGGCCGCCGTGGCCAATTAACCATAGTTCCGCGCTGCCGCTGCAACAGCGGCCCGGCATAGCCCCGTCCGGCTGGTACGGGACGCTCGGCTGGGCTAGATTGCAGTTGGTTAATGTTTGGTAAATGCGCGGAGTATCGGTCGTGCTGAGGGGGATGCTGACCTTTGCCGCAATCGCGGCTGCGCTGACATGCGCAGGGTGCGTGCATCGTCCTGCGCAAGGTGTCCTCACGCCGACAAAGCAGCAGGTCGAGGGAACGGCTCGCGTCCCGCTTCTCGTCGCGACCACGCGCAAGCCCGCCGTCGAAGATCCCGGCGAGATGTTCGGGGGCGAACGCGCCGACGCGCTCTCCTACGCCTCGATCACCGTCTCGATTCCGCCCGAACGCAAGGTCGGCCAGGTGCAATGGCCGGCCGCGTTGCCGGGCGATCCCAAGCGCGACTTCGTCACCGTGTCCGCCGATTATCTCGACCAGCGCGGATTCGGTGCGGCTGTGGTGGACACCGCGCGCCGGACCAAGCATCCGCGCGTCCTGATCTTCGTCCACGGCTTCAACAACCGCTTCGACGATGCGGTGTATCGCTTCGCGCAGATCGTGCACGATTCCAAGGCCGAAGCTGTGCCGATCCTGTTCACCTGGCCATCGCGCGGCAATATTCAGCTGAAGTCCTATACCTATGACCGCGAAAGCGCGAACTATTCGCGCGATGCGCTTGAAGCGCTGATCGACGACCTCGCACGCTCTCCGCACATCAAGGAAATTCACCTCTTGGCGCATTCGATGGGAAGCCATGTGACCCTCGAAGCGCTGCGCGGCCGCGCGATGCGCCGCGCACCCGGCAACGACAAGATCAAACAGGCCATGCTCGTTGCGCCGGACGTCGACATCGACGTGTTCCGCGCCACCATCAAGCGCATGGGCCCGAACCGGCCGAAGATGCTGTTGTTCGCGGCGCAGGATGACGGCGCGCTGTCGCTCTCCAAGGAAATCTGGGGTGGCGTCGCGCGGATCGGCGAAGTCGGCGCCACCGAGCCGTATCGCACCGAATTCGAAGGCCAGCGCATCGCCGTCTACGATCTCACCCCGTTGCAGGCCAAGGGCACCACCGCGCATAGCCGGGCTTTCGACGACATCGGCGACGTCATGGAACTGGTGCGCGAGCGCAATATGCGCGAACGTGGCATCCAGGTCGCACGCGGCGCCCAGCCGCCCGCTCCTCCCCCCGCGGCCCCGGCAGCGCGAGAGACCGCGGCGCTCCGCGACTAGGGCGCCTTCGGTTCTCACCGAAGCAACAGCTTTCCCTGTCATCGCCCGGCTCTCGCTGTCACCGCCCGGCTCTCCCTGTCATCGCCCGGCTCTCCCTGTCATCGCCCGCGAAAGCGGGCGATCCAGTAAACACACCGGCTTCAAGAGTTTGCTGGATGCCGCGCCTTCGCGCGGCATGACAAGACATGCCGGGCGCAACAAAGGCGGGCCGCAACGGACCGACCGCCGCAATCACCCTGGTTCGTCGATACCACCCTTCCCCGGCTCCTCCACTTTGCGGCGATATGAAGCCCACGGTGTCCGATTGCATCTTCAACCGGACAGGATCGCCCTCTAGACTCGGCCGGCATATGACCCCTCTCGAATCGCCTGCCACCAAAGCGAGCTGGTCCGACGCGCTCGCGGTTTATCTCAAGCCGCGGGTCCTGATCGTCATCCTGCTTGGCTTCTCGTCCGGCCTGCCGCTCGCCCTGTCCGGGGCGACGCTTGCGATCTGGATGACCGAGAGCGGCGTCAACCTGCGCACCATCGGCCTCTATGCGCTGGTCGGCCTGCCCTACACGCTGAAATTCCTCTGGGCGCCGCTGGTCGATGCGCTCGACGTACCGATCCTGTCGCGCGCGCTTGGCCGCCGTCGCGGATGGCTCGTCTTCTCGCAATTGCTGCTGACCCTCGCGATCCTGTTCCTTGCGCTTCAGGACCCGAGCGTGTCGCTCTGGCCGGTCGCGTTCGGTGCGCTGATGATCGCCGCCACCTCGGCGACGCAGGACATCGTGATCGATGCCTTCCGCGTCGAGAGCCTCGACACCAGCGAGCAGGCGGCCGGCATGGCCGGCTATGTCGCAGCCTACCGCATCGGCATGCTGGCCTCCGGCGCCGGCGTGCTCGCCCTCACCTATTGGCTTGCCGAGATCGGTGTCGCCCGCAACACGGTCTGGATGTGGGGCTATTTCGCCGCCGCCGCCTTGATGGTGGTCGGCATCGTCGCCTCGCTGATGGCGACCGAGCCCGCAGCGCCGCCCGATGTTGTCGATCGCAAGCGCGATCCGATCAGCCGCGTCGCGATCACCGCCTTCGGTGCGTTCAGGGAATTCCTCACCCGCCCCGAGGCGATCGCGATCCTTCTGTTCGTCGTCCTGTTCAAGTTCTGCGACGCATTCGCCGGCGTTCTCACCGCCCCCTTCATCATCGATATCGGCTTCGACAAGGCGACCTATGCGACGATCGTGAAGGGCGTCGGACTTGCCGCCGCTCTCGCTGGCGGATTTGCCGGCGGCCTCGTCGCGCGCGCGCTTCCGCTGTCGACGAGCCTCTGGGTCGGCGGCATCCTGCAGGCCTTCTCGAATCTCGCCTTCGCCTGGCTGGCGCTGATCGGGCCTCATGTGCCGGCACTGACGATTGCCGTCATCTTGGAGAATTTCACCGGCGCCATCGGCACGGTGATCTTCGTCGCCTATCTCTCCGCCCTGTGCGGCGTGCGCGCGCATACGGCGACGCAATTTGCCCTGCTCACGGCGCTCGCCGCGGTCGGCCGCACCACCCTGTCCTCCGGCGGCGGCTTTGTCGCCGAATCCACCGGATGGTTCTGGTTCTTCGTGATCTCGGTCCTCTTGTCGATCCCGAGCTTCGTTCTGCTTCTCTGGCTGCAGATGCGCGGCCATTTCCGCGCATTGGACAAGCGGGACGAATCAGGCTCCTGATTCATTCAGGCAAGCATTGCGGCCAGCGATTGCCGCGACGCGCGGGGAGCCTTCGCATGATGTTCACGCCCTGGATCGAACTTGTCGGCTCGACGCTCGACCTCGTCGGCGTCGGATTGATCGCAATCGGCGTCGTCATCTCGTTCGCGCGCTATGCGGGCGTCGTGTTTGCTCCGCCCCCCGATGTGAATACCTATCGCCAGCTGAGGCAGGACATCGGCCGCGCGATCCTGCTCGGCCTCGAAGTGCTGGTGGCCGCCGACATCATCCGCACCGTGGCGGTCACACCGACGCTCGAAAGCGTCGCCGTGCTCGGCGCCATCGTCGTGATCCGGACCTTCCTCAGCATGAGCCTGCAGCTCGAGGTGGAAGGCCGCTTTCCGTGGCAACAGGCCAAGACGACAGCCGAACGCTAAGACAATCGTTCCCGCAGCTCCGGATACGCGAAGCCCGCGCCAGGCGGTCCGGCCATTACATCGCCGTTCTTTGCCGGATCGCGGCAGACAGCGTGCCTTCGTCGAGATAATCGAGTTCGCCGCCGACCGGCACGCCATGCGCAAGGCGCGTCACCGTGACATTGGCGTCCTGCAGGAGATCGGTGATGTAATGCGCCGTGGTCTGACCGTCGACCGTCGCATTGAGCGCGAGGATCACCTCCCTGACGGACGGATCATGCGCGCGCGTGACCAGGGTATCGATCGCGAGATCCTGCGGGCCGACACCGTCGAGCGGTGACAGCGTGCCGCCCAGCACGTGGTAGCGCGCATTCACCGCGCCGGCGCGCTCCAGCGCCCACAGATCCGCGACATCGGACACCACGACGATCACGGACTCGTCGCGCTTCGGATCGGTGCAGACCGTGCACGGATTCTGGCTGTCGATATTGCCGCAGGTTCCACACACGGTGATCCGCTCCTGCGCGACTTCCAGCGCGTCGGTCAGCGGCGCCATCAATTGCTCGCGCTTCTTGATAAGGTGAAGCGCGGCCCGGCGGGCCGAACGCGGGCCCAGTCCAGGCAGCCGCGCCAGCAGCTGGATCAGGCGCTCGATTTCAGGTCCGGCAACGGCTTTGGGCATGTGATTCTCGGTTTGGCCTTCCTTATATAGGATCAGGAGAGCCGGAAACCGCCGACGTCATGACTCCCCTCGCCCGCCTTGCCACCCGTGTCGCCTATGGCGCAACCCAGCTGCCGCGCCTCGCCTGGTATGCCGGTCATGCCTATGCGCTGCAGCGGCTGGCCGCCGAAGCGCGCCGCCGCGAGGGCCAGGGCGAGGGCGAGGACGAGACGCCTCAGCGCGCGGGCGACAACCGCGCGCCGGTCTTGAGCCAGCGCCGGCTCTACGGCGACATGGCGGAACTGCTCGGCCGCGATCTCGCCAATGTCGAGGCCGGGATCTACCCGCTGCCCGCCGATCATGACGGATCGGTGCAGACCCTCATCCGGCGCTCGCGGCTGTTTTTCACCGACCTGCCCGAGGTGTACCGGCGGCGAAAAGAGCGACGCCATGACGAGGTTTTGACCGAGGAGCTGCGCGGCCGGCGGCCGGATTATTATCTGCAGAATTTCCACTACCAGTCCGGCGGCTGGCTCACCGAGGATTCGGCCGATCGCTACGACACCCAGGTCGAGGTGCTGTTCAAGGGCACCGCGAACGCGATGCGCCGCATGGCGCTGCCGGAGTTGCACGAGATTTTCCGCGGGCGCGATCAGCGCACGCTCCGCCTGACCGATATCGGCTGCGGCACCGGGCGCTTTCTCGATTTCGTCAAACAGGCCTGGCCGCGTCTGCCGGTCACCGGAATCGATCTGTCCGACGCCTATATCCGCCATGCGCGGCAGCACCTGCGGCGCCGCTCGCGCGTCACGGCGCTGGTGGCGAAGGCGGAGAGCCTGCCGCTCGCGGATTCCAGCCAGGATGCGGTGACGTCGATCTTCGTGATGCATGAATTGCCGCCGCCGGTCCGGCGCGCGGTGATCGGCGAATGCGCGCGCGTGCTGAAGACCGGCGGCCGTCTCGTCATCGTGGATTCGCTGCAGCGGCGCGACGTGCCCGATTATGCGGGATTGCTCGAACGCTTCCCGCAGAATTATCACGAGCCCTATTTCGAGAGCTATCTCGACGAGGACTTCTCAGCGATCGCGGCATCGCATGGGCTCACGCCTGTCCGCGACGAGCCGGCCTTCGTGTCGAAGGTGATGGCGTTCGACAAGAGCTGAAGCGATTTCCGTTGAGGTGGAATCGCTTCGCCTGCGGGATTGTTTCTCGAACGCGTTGGAGACTTCGGTCAGCGCGCCGCGCAGGCTTCCCGCGGCGTGGAGAAGGACGGTGTCGGCGGCGGTTGCGGGGACTGATAGGCCCATCATAAACCCCAGGACAATCACAGGACGAAGCCAAAATGTCAGTGTCATTGCCCGCGAAAGCGGGCAATCCAGTGTAATCAAGGAACGGCGATTTCCGGATAAAGATCGATCCATCTCGGATTTGTCCTCTCTATCAGTTCAATTTTCCATTCCCGAGTCCATTTCTTCAGGCGCTTCTCACGCCGTATCGCATTCTCGATGTCTGAAAACTGCTCGTAATAGACGAGCCGATGAACGCCGTATCGCCTGGTGAAACCGGGAACAACGTCCATCTTGTGCTCATAGACACGACGAACGAGATCGTTAGTCACTCCTATGTAGAGAGTGCCGCCTTCCTGACTTGCAAGAATATAGACCCAGTACGATCGCTCGATGGCCATGACGAGATGCGCTCGCAACGATAGCGGCATTCGTATCGTAACGTGGCATCATCGGATGCACCAACTCCCGCCTTTCACTGTCATGCCCCGCGCAAGCGGGGCATCCATACAGCAGTCTTTGCGTCCCGCTGGATCGCCCGCTTTCGCGGGCGATGACAGCTGAGGGGCTGCCCGAAGCTGTTACACACCCGATGCGTTCGCGTTCGGGAAGAACAGCTGCTGGCCGTTGATCTTGTAGTCGGCGATGGCCTTCTGGCCTTCCGGTGAAATGATCCAGTCGATGAAGGCCTGGCCTTCCGCCTTCTTCACGTTCGGATGCTTTTCCGGATTGACGAGGATCACGCCATACTGGTTGAAAAGCTTGTTGTCGCCTTCGACCACGATCTCGAGATCGCCGCGGTTCTTGAAGTTCAGCCAGGTGCCGCGGTCGGCGAGCACATAGGCACCCGACGCCGATGCGGTGTTGAGCGCGGCGCCCATGCCCTGCCCGATCGCCTTGTACCAGGCGCCCGCATCCTTGGCGGCAACGTCGATGCCCGCCTGCTTCCACAGATTGAGCTCGGCAACATGCGTGCCGGACCTGTCGCCGCGCGAGATGAAGGGCGCGGACTTGGCCTGGATCGCCTTCATCGCGGCGACGATGTCCTTGCCGCCCTTCACGCCGGCGGGATCGCTTTTCGGGCCGATCAGGACGAAGTCATTATACATGACCGGAAAACGCTTCACGCCATGGCCCTCGGCGACGAATTTCTCTTCCTGCGGCTTCGCATGCACGAACACCACATCGGAATCGCCGCGCCGTCCGGTGTCGAGCGCCTGGCCGGTGCCCTGCGACACCACCTTCACATCGATGCCGGTCTTCTTCTTGAACAGCGGCAGGATGTGGTTGAACAGGCCGGAATCCGTGGTCGATGTGGTCGAGGACACGACGATGGATTTGTCCTGCGCGAATGCGGGGGACGCGAGCGCGATCAGCGCGGCTGCGCCGAACGCGACCAGACTGCGGCGTTGAATCATTGTTGTTCCTCCGGTGTTTTGGGTTTCAAACGAGTAATTCGCCGGCGACGAAACGACGTGCCGCGTCGGTCGCGGGCGTGGTGAAGAAGGTTTGCGTGTCGGCGACCTCGACGACGCGGCCCTTGTTCATCAGCACGATCTCGCCTCCGAGGCGGCGGGCCTCGCCGAGATCGTGCGTGGCCATCACGATCTTGATGCCTTGCGCCGCGATGGTGCGGATGATGTCTTCGGTCGCCTTGGTCGCGGCGGGATCGAGGCTTGCGGTCGGCTCGTCCAGAAACAGGATCTCCGGCTGCTTTGCGAGCGCGCGCGCGATGGCGAGCCGCTGCTGCTCGCCGCCCGACATGCGGCGCGCCGGGCGCTCGCTCAATCCGCCGAGGCCGACGCGGTCGAGCAATTCCTGCGTCGCGGCGCTGCGTTCATTCCTTGGGACGCCGGCCGCGGCCAGCGCATAGACGAGATTGGCGCTGGCGCTTCGCCGCAGCATGACCGGCCGCTGGAACACGATGGCGCGGCGGGTCGGCGGCACGCCGGTGCGCCCGCCATAGGTGACGCGCCCGCTGGTCGGGGGAACGAGGCCCATCGCCACCCGCATCAGGCTGGATTTGCCCGAGCCGTTCGGTCCGACGAGCATCGTCGGTGCACCGGCGCTGAACGTGAGCCGGACGCGGTCGAGGATCGTCACCGCGCGCGCGAGCAAGGACACATCTTCGAGCATCAGCGGCAGGTCGGTTGCGGGCGCACGCATCGCCATCATCCCGCATATCGCTCGCCGGCCCGGCGAACGCCCCAGGCCAGAGCATTCACGACCAACACCAGAACAAGCAGGATCACGCCCAGACCAATGGCCAGAGGAAGATTGCCCTTCGATGTCTCGAGCGCGATCGCCGTGGTCATGACGCGGGTGAAGCCGTCGATATTGCCGCCGACGATGATCACCGCGCCGACCTCGGCCGCGGCCCGGCCGAAGCCCGCAAGCAGCGCCGTCACAAGGGAAAATCGCGCATCCGCGATCAGGGTCACGATCCGCTGCAGCGGGCCGACATTCATCGCGTCGAGTTCGTCGCGATATTCGGTCCACAGATCCTCGATGGTCTGGCGGGACAGAGCAGCGATGATCGGCGCCACGAGAATGGTCTGCGCAACAATCATCGCCCCCGGCGTAAAGAGAATGCCGAGACTACCGAGCGGCCCCGACCGCGACAGCAGAAGATAGACGACGAGCCCCACCACCACTGGTGGTAGTCCCATCAGCGCATTCAGCACCACGATGACGGCATTGCGTCCGGGAAAGCGGGTAAGCGCGATCAACGCACCGAGCGGTATGGCGATCAGCGCGGCGCAAAAGACCGCGGACAGGCTGACGATCAGGGACAGGCGAACAATCGCGAGCAGAACCGGATCGGCCCGCAGGATCAGGTCGAGTGCTGAAGCATCAGTCGGCACCCGAATTGTCTTGCATCGAGCGGCACAGGGGTCAATATTTGTAACAGTTTCATCTATTTGCATAAATGTTCATGCTAGAGCTCTTGACCACCGAGGAGACCGCCGCCTATCTCCGGCTGAGCGAACGCAAGCTCTACGAGCTGGTCGCGGCGGGCGCGGTCCCCTGCAGTAAGGTGACGGGCCGATGGCTGTTTCCGAAAGCGGCGCTCGATCGGTGGGTGGCGTCCGGCCTGCCGGACGGTCTGAAATCGCTGGAGGAATCGGCGCCGGCGATCGTCGGTGGCAGCACGGATCCGTTGCTGGAATGGGCGCTGCGGGAGAGCGGGTCGGGTCTAGCGAGCCTCCCCGAGGGTTCGGAGGCGGGGCTGCGGCGGCTCGCCCGGCGCGAGATCATGGTCGCGGCGATTCATCTGCATGCGCTGGAGGCCGCGGATCCTTCCACCGCCAATATCGATGCGGTGGCCCATGCACCCGGCCTGCACGACGCCGTGGTGATCGGCTTCGCGCGGCGCGAGCAGGGTCTTTTGGTCGCACCCGGTAACCCGCATGGCATCGAGGACCTCCCGCAGGTCGCAAGCCGGAAGCTGCGGGTCGCGCAGCGTCAGGAGGGCGCCGGGGCGCAGCTGCTCCTGCGCTTGCTGCTGGCGGAGGCGAAGCTGACGACCCGAAACATCAAGCCGGTGCATCCGGTCTGCGCGACCGGGACAGATCTCGCACAGGCGATCCGCGCCGGACATGCCGATTGCGGGATCGCTACCCGCGCTGCGGCGCAGGCCGCCGGCCTCGATTTCGTGCCCCTGGTCTGGGAAAACTTTGATCTTGTTCTGCGCCAGCGCGACTATTTTCTGCCCGGACCGTCTGCCCTGTTCGGCTTTTTTCGCTCGGACCGCTTCCGGCAGCGGGCGGGGGAGCTAGGCGGCTATGATCTGACGGTTTGCGGGGCGATCCGCCTCGTCGCCTGAGTGTTCTGCCGGAAAATAATCCCCGGGACTCTTGAAAAAGAGCTCCTCCGCGGTCAAAAGG
>NZ_DATMRX010000122.1:0-9639 GCF_035565855.1 Pseudorhodoplanes sp. | reverse complement strand
CCCGGTCCCGCGATGGCGGGGACGCGGAGCTGTCGGTGCTGGATTCCCGGTTTCGCGGGAATGAGCGGGGATCGGCGGCACTTTACCCCCATACGCCCACCGCCGCCACAATTGACGGACGACACAGCCAAACCTATGCGTTCGGTTCATGGATTTCGCCCTGTCCGAGGACCAGCGCGCCTTTCAGGCCACCGCCCGGCAATTCGCGCGGGACGCGATGATGCCGCGCGCGGCGGAATGGGACGAGCATGAGATCTTCCCGGTGGAGACCTTGCGCGAGGCGGCGGCGCTCGGCTTCGGCGGCATCTACGTGAAAGGCGATGTCGGAGGCTCGGAACTGACGCGGCTCGACGCTGCGATCATTTTCGAGGAGCTGGCGCAGGGCTGCACATCGACGGCCGCCTATATCTCGATCCACAACATGGCGGCCTGGATGATCGACGCCTTCGGAAGCGAGGCGCAGCGACAGCGCTTTCTTCCGAAGCTCTGCACCATGGAGCATTTTGCGAGCTATTGCCTGACCGAGCCGGGCGCGGGCTCGGATGCCGCGAGCCTGTCCACCCGCGCGCAGCGGGATGGCGACCATTACATCCTCAACGGCTCCAAGGCTTTCATCTCGGGCGGCGGGACGTCCGATATCTATGTCTGCATGGTGCGCACCGGCGGTCCGGGACCGAAAGGCATCTCCTGCATCGCGGTGGAGAAGGGGACCCCGGGGCTCACGTTCGGGGCGCGAGAAAAGAAACTCGGCTGGAAATCTCAGCCGACAGCGATGGTCAATTTCGAAAATTGCCGCGTGCCGGCCGACAACCTGATCGGCCGGGAAGGCGATGGCTTCAAGATCGCGATGATGGGGCTCGATGGCGGCCGTCTCAACATCGCGGCCTGCTCGCTGGGCGGGGCGCAATTCTGTCTCGACCGCACCATCGCGCATATGCGCGATCGCAAGCAGTTCGGCTCCCGGCTTTCGGATTTCCAGGCACTGCGGTTCAGGATCGCCGATTACGCGACCGAGCTGGAAGCGGCACGGCTGATGGTGCATCGCGCAGCGCATGCGGTGACCTGCGGCGAGCCGGGCAAGACACGGCTTGCCGCGATGGCAAAGCGCATCGCGACCGACGCCGGCTTCGAGGTCATCAATGGCTGCCTGCAACTGCATGGCGGTTACGGCTATTAGCGCGATCATCCGATCGAGCGCGTGTTGCGCGACGTGCGCGTGCATCAAATTCTGGAAGGGACCAACGAGATCATGCGGCTGATCGTGAGCCGGGACTTGCTGGATAACTGACGTGGGCACGACAGACCAGGGCACGACAGACGAGATCCTGTTCGAGCGGCGCGGCAGTGCCGGCATCGTCACGCTCAACCGCCCCAGGGCATTGAATGCCATCACCCATGGCATGGTGCGCGCACTCGCAGCGCAGCTCGATGCATGGCGGCAGGACGAGGCGGTCACGCGGGTACTCGTCACCGCGAATGGCGAGCGCGCCTTCTCGGCGGGCGGCGACATCCGCGCGCTCTACGAACTGATTGCCGAAGGCAGGCATCAGGACGCCTTGTCGTTCTTCCGCGAGGAATACGCGCTCAACACTGCGATCAAGCGTTATCCGAAGCCTTATATCTCCCTGATCGACGGCATCGTGATGGGCGGCGGTGTCGGCATCTCCATCCACGGGTCGCATCGGGTCGCAGGGGAGCGCTATGCCTTCGCAATGCCGGAGGTCGGCATCGGCTTCTTCCCGGATGTCGGCGCGACCTACGCTTTGCCGCGGCTCGCCGGCGAGATCGGGACTTATCTTGCCCTTACAGGCGAACGGATCAAGGCGGCCGACGCGGTTCTCTCCGGCGCTGCGACCCATCATGTGAAGTCGCATCGCTTCGGCGAGTTGAAGGATGCGCTCTGCGGTAGCGACCCGGTCAATGCGGTCCTCGCCGATTTCATGGAAAGCGTCGGGCCGGGCGAGGTGATGCCGCGCCGGCGGACCATCGACCGGACATTTTCCTGGGACAGTGTCGACGCGATTATCAAGGCGCTCGAAGGCGAGGCGCAGAAGAGCACAGACCAATCCAGATGGTCTGCAAGCGCATTGCAGACCATTCACAGCAAATCGCCGACGAGTCTCGTGCTCGCCCTCGCACAGATGCGTTACGGGCGGACCCATTCCTTCGAGGCCTGCATGGCGACCGAATTTCGCATCGTGTCCCGGATCGTCTATGGTCCCGACATGAGGGAAGGCGTGCGAGCGGTCATCATCGACAAGGACAATGCGCCGCGCTGGACGCCGCCTGCATTGGCGTTGGTCGAAAACGATGTGGTTGCACGACATTTTGCAGCCCTGCCTGGTAACGAATTGGAGCTGACATGAGCGAGCCGGATGCGCCTTCGGATGCACCGGCGACGGATGCCGTGCCCGCCGAAACGGCCGCCCCGTCGGAAGGGCCCGTAACGACGGACGTCGACGTCACGCCTGCGCCTGCCCGGTCGGCGGTCGCCAGGGTGCTGGACCTGGCGCCGGCGCTCGCCCCGGTTCGTGCCGATGACGAGAAGCAGGAGCAGGGGCGCTGGACGCGCTGGCTGATCTGGTTTTTGCGCGCGATGGCGGTGGTGTCGATGCTGAAGGGGCTCTACCATTGGTCGGTGGTGCTCGGCATCGGCGAGGGTCCGGATTCGCGCTTTTCGACGGAGTCGATCCCCTGGCAGACGGCGACGGTCTATTTTGCGATCATCGACCTCGTCGCCGCCGTCGGCCTGTGGCTCGCCGCGGTCTGGGGCGCCGTCGTGTGGCTGACCGCGGCCGTCTCGATGGCTGCGGTGCAGGTGTTTTTCCCGCAGATCTACGGTGGTTCATGGCTCGTCGTGGTCATCGAGCTGGTGCTATTGTGCACCTATCTGGTGCTGGCCCTGCAATCCGCGCGCGAGCACCCGCATTGACGTAACCTCGCGGAAACGGCGAGGCTTGACCGGGAGGATCGTGAGACCATGGCGCGCATAGCCTTCATCGGGCTCGGGAATATGGGTGGCCCGATGGCCCAGAACCTGCTCAAGGCCGGTCACGACGTGCTGGGCTACGACATCAGCCTCGATGCGGTCAGCAAATTGGTCTCCGCGGGCGGCACCTCCTCCGGCAAACCGGGGGCGGCGGCGGCAGAAGCCGAGATCGTGATCACCATGCTTCCGTCCGGGAATGAAGTCCGCGAGACCTATCTCGGGCCGGACGGCATCATCGAAAACGCAACACCCGGTGCGCTCCTGATCGACTCCTCCACGATCGACGTCGAGACCGCGCGCGAGGTTGCTGCCGCGGCTGAAGCCAAGGGCCTGCCGATGGTGGATGCGCCGGTCTCGGGCGGCGTCGGCGGTGCGCAAGGCGGCACCCTCACTTTTATGGTCGGCGGCTCCGACGAAGCCTTCGTGAAAGCAAGGCCTGTTCTCGAAGCCATGGGCAAGACCATCGTTCATGCCGGCGGGCCCGGCAACGGCCAGGCTGCGAAGATCTGCAACAACATGATCCTCGGTATTTCGATGATCGCGGTATCGGAATCTTTCGTTCTGGCCGAGAAGCTCGGCCTCGACGCGCAGAAGCTGTTCGACATCTCATCGAAGTCGTCCGGCCAGTGCTGGTCGATGACGAGCTATTGTCCCGTGCCAGGACCGGTTCCGACCTCTCCGGCGAACCGTGACTATCAGGCCGGATTCACCGCACACATGATGCTGAAGGACCTCAAGCTGTCGCAGGAAGCGGCAAAGGCCGCGGGAGCGCGAACGCCGCTCGGGGCCGGTGCGACCGCGATCTATGAGCATTATGTCGGAACCGGGGAGGGGGGACGGGACTTCTCCGGCATCGTGCGCTTCCTGCGCGGAGAATAACGCGAGCCATTCCGCCTCGTCGGTCGCCGTCTTGCCTGCAGGCAGCGATCACCCTCACATGACCGGTGACCGATGGAAGGATCGGTCGCTTATGGCACTCAATTGTACGGACCATCATGGCTGACGACGTGAGCATCACGGGCCAGACCGAACTGCCGGTGTCCGAAAGGATCCGTAAGCGGTTGCAGCGTGCGGGGCGACGATTCAACGCCAACGACAACATCGCGTCCTTCCTTGAACCCGGCGAACTCGACGAACTTCTTTCGGAAGTCGCCGAAAAGATGAAAGGCGTGTTGAGAAGCCTCGTCATCGACATCGACAAGGATCACAACACGCACGACACCGCGCATCGCGTCGCGAAAATGTATCTGACAGAAGTGTTTCGTGGACGCTATCAACCGGCGCCGCGGGTGACGGAATTCCCGAATGTCGAAAGCCTCAACGAGCTGATGATTGTCGGGCCGGTCACGATCCGCAGCGCGTGCAGTCATCACCTCTGTCCGATCATGGGCCGGCTGTGGATCGGCCTGATGCCCAACCAGCATTCGAATTTGATTGGACTGTCGAAATATGCACGCGTCGCCGAGTGGATCATGACGCGCCCGCAAATCCAGGAAGAGGCGATCACCCAGACGGCGGATTACCTGATGGATATCGTGCGGCCCGATGGTCTCGCCGTCGTGATGGAAGCCGATCACTTCTGCATGCATTGGCGCGGTGTCAAGGACACGGCGTCAAAGATGACCAATAGTGTCATGCGAGGCTCGTTCCTGAAGGACTCTGCACTACGCCGTGAATTCCTGTCGCTGATCGCCATGCAAAGTTGAGGCTGCGATGCTCGTTCGATGCCTTTATGCCAGCCGCCCGGTGAAGCCGGCACCGGCAGACCTGCTGGACAGGATCCTCGAACAGTCGCGGCGAAACAATTCGCCCCGCGGAATTACCGGTCTGTTGTGTCACACAAGCGATGTGTTCGTGCAGGTGATCGAAGGCGGGCGCAACGAAGTCTGCGATCTTTTCAATGTCATCGTCTGCGATCAGCGCCATTCGCAGGTGCGGTTGTTGTCGTACGAGGAAATTACAGAGCGGCGCTTTCCCGGCTGGAGCATGGGGCAGGTGAACGTCGAGACGATCAACCGCGCCGTGCTGCTGAAATATTCCGAGCGGCCGGTTCTCGACCCGTTCTCATCCTCGGGACAGGCGACGATGGCGCTGCTGATGGAGCTCGTCGCCAGCGGTTCAATCCTGACTCGCGGCAGCATGTAAGACGAACATCGTTCGTCACAAAATCGGACAACCGGTGCAGCGGTTCGGTAAAACGATGCCTGCCCACAACTTCAGATCGACAAATTTGCCGCTGCACAGGGCGAGGGTGAATCATCCGTTTCGAAAAAGCCCCGCATTTGTAGCTTAAGTGCGAGGTGTGGGCGCGCCAAATAAACCTTCTCTTTATTCTGTTGTTTAAGCCGATTTTAGATCATCGTCGGTAATTTCCGATCTTAAGCGAGGGAAAACAGGGCCTCGCACAAAACTGAAAAAAACGATTACAGGAAGGCGTCACATGAAAGCGGTTATGAAGCCGGCCGAGCAACCTGCGCAAAATGCGCAGCGCTTCGAACACATCCGGCCTCTCTATCTCGAAGCCCTGACGCTGGTGGAGCGTCTTCATCGGCGCCTCCTTGATGTGATCAAGGACGAGTTCGATCGCCGCGGCCGCGCGGACATCAACTCGGTCCAGGCGCTTCTCCTCTACAATATCGGCGACAAGGAGCTGACGGCCGGCGAACTGCGCACGCGCGGGTATTATCTCGGCTCGAACGTCTCCTACAATCTGAAGAAGCTGGTCGAGATGGGCTTCCTTGATCACCAGCGTTCGCGCGTCGATCGTCGTTCGGTCCGGATCAAGCTGACCGACAAGGGCCGCGATGTCCGCGACATCGTCGAGAATCTGTACCAGAAGCATGTTCGCACCGTCGAACAGGTGGGTGGCATTTCCGCCGACGAGTTCGGTACGCTGAACAAGTCGCTGCACCGGCTTGAGCGCTTCTGGACCGACCAGATCCTGTACCGCTTGTAGTCGACCGCCATCGAAACCGTGCGCGCATCGTCGCGCACGCGATTTCGATCACCTCGCTCCATATTATGGGTCCGCGTTGCTGGAGTGGCCGCAGTGCGACTGCGTCGTCCTCTCGGCATTCGCTCCGTGAGCGAAGGCTGAGAGCCTTTCCCGAAATCCCGGAACCAACCGCTGCATCAGCGGTTTGGCTTCCATGGATGACGCGCGGGACAAAAAAGGCGGGACCTATGACACCGATCCGGGTGCTCCGCGCTGCGTTGAAGTCAAAGCAACGCGCTCGGCTCACCGTGCAGCGCAAGGCGGTGCTGACGTTCGTGAGCAGCCGGATCGCAAAACGCAGCCGCCTCCGGAAGGAATGACCCGGCCGCGAAAGGGTCCGCTTGGTCCCTCGCAAGGCCGCCGTCAGGACTGATCTCACCCACGAGCCTGTACTTCCCCGACAGCGCGGAACCAGCGTCGGGGCGACATGCTCCTGCCGCATTGCTTGGTATCGTCAGCGTCGATTCTCGCTGCGTGAGACGGGACGCGAATGCGAGCGGAGGGGGTTCGATGCTGCGACGGCGCTATTGTCCGAACTGCAAGAAATTCGAACGCACGAAGCCGAATGGGCTGATCTGCCTCGGCTGCGAAGCGAAAGAGCAGCCGGCGCGCTGATCGCACCGGCGTCGAGACGGCCGCCAAGCCGTTCTTGTTTCCGACCCATTGCCAATGCGCCGGTTCCGGCTTTAACTCAACTCATCAGCGTGTCACGGACCGCCATGACCGATCGCCCGCGAAGCTCATCGATCTGGGATCGCCGCGCGGTCTTGCGCCATCTCGGGCAGGGCGCGCTCGGTGCGGGCGCGGCGCTTGCGGCTGGCCGGGCGGAAGCCCAGGACAAGGTCCTGCAGATGCTCATGGAGCAGACCCGCCGGTCCGATTTCGGCCAGACCTATGATGCCGGCATCCGGTCGGTGAAAATGCCGAAATCGTCGCTGCCGACGCTCGCGCCCCAGACCGTCCAGACCACCGAGGCCGCGATCCCGCGTTACGAGCAATTGGCGGCGCAGGGTGGCTGGCCGGCCGTTCCGAATTCCGACCGGATGCGGCTCGGAAACCGGGACAAGGCGGTGATCGCCTTGCGGCAGCGCCTGATTGCCGGAGGCGACCTCGCAACCAGCGCCGGTGTCAGCGATGTCTTCGATTCCTACGTCGAAGCCGGGGTCAAGCGCTTCCAGGCTCGCCATGGCCTGACGGTCGACGGGCTGGTCCGAGAAGCGACCCTCAGCGCAATGAATGTACCCGCCGAAGTGCGGGTGGCGCAGCTCCGGACCAATCTGACGCGGCTGAAAAGCTTCTCGGGAAATCTCGGACCGAAATTCGTGATGTGCAACATCCCGGCGGCCCAGATCGAGGCGATCGAAAACGGCGTCGCGGTGACCCGGCACACCGCGGTGGTCGGCAAGCCGGATCGCGCCTCGCCCGAAATCAACAGCCGTATCGTGGAAGTGAATTTCAATCCGTACTGGACGGTGCCGGTCTCGATCGTCAAACGCGATCTCATCCCGCGGATGCAGGAGGAGCCGGATTACCTGACAAAGCAGCGGATCCGCATCCTCGACGGCCGGGGCAGGGAATTGCAGCCGACCCAGATCAACTGGTACTCGGAAGAAGCCGTCAATTACATGTTCAAGCAGGACCCCGGCGACTTCAATTCGCTCGGCGCAATCCGCATCAACTTCCCCTCGGCGCATGGCGTCTACATGCACGACACGCCGTCGCGAAACCTGTTCGGCGAGGATTTTCGTTTTCATTCGTCGGGCTGCGTGCGGGTACAGAATGTCCGCGAATTGGTCACCTGGCTCCTGGCGGGGACGCCCGGTTGGTCGCGTCAGCAGATCGACCAGGTGATCCGCTCGGGCGAGCGCAAGGACGCGCGGCTGAAGACCCCGGTGCCGTTGTACTGGGTTTATGTCACGGCCTGGGCGACCCAGGACGGCGTCGTGCAGTTCCGCGATGACATCTATGGGCGCGACGGCATCGGCGCGGCAACGATCAGTCGCGGCTAGCTGCAATTCACCCATGTCAGAGCCCCGCGAGGTCCTGTTCGAGTTCACTGCAATCGGCGCGGTGATGAAGATCGCCGCCATCGACGCCGCCACGGGAATCGAGGTGACGGTCATGGGGCCCGCCCATGCCTCCCGGGTGGACCTGCAGAAACTCGCCTTGGCCAAGCTGCGCCGGCGGCTTGAAATCACGGATTCCCGCTAGATATTGCGGTTTCCGAGCAGCCGGATTCTATTGCTTGGCGCGGGGTGCCGCCGCGTGGTATCGGCGCGGATCGAGCCCATCCAGGAGACATGCCATGTCGGCAACCGACCGGTCCGCGGCCGGCGTTGATCGTAACAATATGTTCACAGCATCGCTGCGCGAGAGCGACCCTGAGATCGCCGCCGTGATTGCCAGCGAACTCGGCCGCCAGCGCGACGAGATCGAGCTGATCGCCTCGGAGAATATCGTCAGCCGCGCGGTTCTCGAGGCACAGGGCTCGGTGCTGACCAACAAATATGCGGAAGGCTATCCGGGGCGGCGCTATTACGGCGGTTGCCAGTTCGTGGATGTTGCCGAGCAACTCGCGATCGACCGTGTGACAAAGCTGTTTGGCTGCCGCTTCGCGAATGTGCAGCCGCATTCCGGCGCCTCGGCCAACGCCTCCGTCTTCTTCGCTTTGATGAATCCGGGCGACACCTTCCTTGGCCTTAATCTCGCGGCCGGAGGGCATCTGACCCACGGCATGAAGATCAATTATTCGGGCAAGTGGTTCAACGCGGTCGCCTACAATGTGCGGCCCGACGATCACCGCATCGACATGGACGAGGTGCGCAAACTCGCGCAAGAGCACAAGCCGAAGGTCATTATCGCCGGCGGTTCGGCTTATCCGCGCATCATCGACTTCAAGACCTTTCGCGAGATCGCGGACGAAGTCGGCGCCTACCTGTTCGTGGACATGGCGCATTTCGCCGGGCTTGTCGCCGGCGGCGTGCATCCCTCGCCATTCCCGCATGCCCATGTGGTGTCGACGACCACGCACAAGACGTTGCGCGGCCCGCGCGGCGGGGTGGTTCTGACCAATGACGAGGAGATCGCCAAGAAGATCAACGCGGCGGTGTTTCCCGGCCTGCAGGGCGGGCCGCTGATGCACGTGATCGCGGCCAAGGCGGTCGCGTTTGGAGAAGCCTTGCGGCCGGACTTCAAGATTTACGCGAAGAACGTCGTGGACAACGCGAAGGCGCTGGCCGAAACCCTGAAGTCCGCTGGCTACGACATCACTTCGGGCGGGACCGATACGCACCTGATGCTTGTCGATCTGCGGCCCAAGCGTCTGACCGGCAAGGTGTCCGAAGCCGCGCTCGGCCGCGCGCACATCACCTGCAACAAGAACGGCATCCCGTTCGACCCGGAAAAGCCGACGATCACGTCCGGTATCCGCCTCGGTACGCCGGCCGGCACGACCCGCGGCTTCGGGGTCGCGGAATTCAAGCAGGTCGGCGCGATGATCGCCGAGGTTCTCGACGTGCTGTCCCAGAAGCAGGCCGAAGAGGATTCGCTCGTCGAGGCCGCGGTGCGCGACAAGGTGAAGGTGCTTGTCGACCGGTTCCCGATCTACCGGTGACTGCGATGGTCGAGCACTAGGACGGGGAGAACCGACACGTCA
>NZ_DATMRX010000121.1:0-1829 GCF_035565855.1 Pseudorhodoplanes sp. | reverse complement strand
TTTTCTGCGGAGCGGGACTGTGTTGTCCACTCTCATATACGATAAGGGCGGCGTTTCACCGAAACGCCGCCCAAAATCAAGCGCTCAATTAGACCGAGAGAGCCGGTCTTAACCTTCTTCGACGAACACCTCGTCGCGCTTCTTCCGGATCATCGGCAGCACGGCGATGATCAGAAGGATTGCCGAAATCGCGAGCAAAGCTGCGGAAATCGGCCGCGACAGGAACACCGTCCAGTCGCCGCGGGCGATCAGCATGGCGCGCCGGAGGTTTTCCTCCATCAGCGGACCCAGCACGAAGCCCAGCAGCATCGGTGCCGGCTCGAAGTCGTGCTTCACCAGCCAGTACCCGATCAGCGCGAAGGCCGCGGTCATGTAGACGTCCGCCGCCGCATTGTTCACCGAGTAAACGCCGATGCAGCAGACGATCAGGATCATCGGGTAGAGCAGCCGGTACGGCACGCGCAACAGGCGCACCCACAGGCCGACCAGTGGCAGGTTGATGATGACCAGCATCAGGTTGCCGAACCACATCGAGGCGATCATGCCCCAGAACAGGTCGGGCTGCTTGGTCATCACCTGCGGTCCCGGCACGATTCCGTGGATCGTCATCGCGCCGACCATCAGCGCCATCACCGGATTCGGCGGAATGCCAAGGGTGAGCAGCGGGATGAAGGAGGTCTGCGAAGCGGCGTTGTTGGCGGTCTCGGGCGCAGCCACGCCTTCGATCGCACCGCGGCCGAAGCGACGCGGATCCTTCGCCAGCTTCTTTTCCAGCGTGTAGGCGGCGAAGGCCGCGATCACCGATCCGCCGCCCGGCAGGATGCCAAGCACCGAACCAAGGATCGTGCCGCGGCCGATCGCCGGCGCCGCCGCCTTCAGATCGTCGCGGGTCGGCATCAGGCCGGTGATCTTGGCCTGCACGATGTCGCGGCTATGCGTGACCTCGAGATTGCGCAGCACCTCGGCGAAGCCGAACACGCCCATCGCGATCACGACGAAGCCGATGCCGTCAGCCAGTTCCGGAATGTTGAAATTCAGGCGGCCTGCACCGGTTTCGAGGTCCGATCCGACCATCGACAACACGAGACCGACCAGGATCATGGCGATCGCCTTGACGACAGATCCCTTCGCCAACACGACGGCAAAGATCAGGCCGAGCACCATCAGCGAGAAGTATTCGGCCGGTCCGAACAGCAAGGCGATGCTGGTGAGCGGCGCGGCCGCTGCGGCGATGACCACCGTCGCGACGCAACCGGCAAAGAACGAACCGATTGCAGAGATGGCAAGCGCAGGTCCGGCGCGGCCCTGCAACGCCATCTGGTGACCATCGAGTGTTGTCACCACGGATGCTGACTCGCCTGGAATGTTGACGAGAATTGCCGTGGTCGAGCCGCCATACATCGCGCCGTAATAGATGCCGGCTAGCATGATCAGCGCGCCAACCGGCGGCAGACCATAGGTGATCGGCAATAGCATCGCGATGGTCGCGACCGGGCCAAGCCCCGGAAGCACGCCGATGAGCGTGCCGACAAGCGCACCGATCAAACACAGCAGGAGGTTCTGCGGCGTTGCCGCGACGCTGATGCCGAAAGCAAGGTTGTTAAGAAGATCCCACATGACAGATCACCGCGGCCAGAGCTGGAGTGGAAGATTGAGGCCGTAGATGAACAGCGCCACGCAGGCGGCCGTAAGCACGGCTGACCAGATGATGCTCTCGCCCCAGCGCACTTCCTTCGAAGCGGCAGCGGCAATCATCAGCGTGAAGAAGCTCGCAATGATCAAGCCCAGCGGTCGCACCGTTGCGCCGAAGAACACCACGGACGCGAGGA
>NZ_DATMRX010000120.1:0-6818 GCF_035565855.1 Pseudorhodoplanes sp. | reverse complement strand
GTCTCGTTGCGGTAGCGGCGCGGCGGGCAACTGGCTCACCGCGCGGCCGGCGTCCCGAGCAAAATTCAGGATGCGATCCGCGATAGAACCAGGAACGATGTTGATATTCAGCGTCCAGTTCTTCGGATCCATGATCTCCAGCGCGGCTTGCTTGCCGCGCCGGGTCACGTCGGTCCAAACCTTATTCCACTGCTCGTCAATTTCCTTGGCGCGCTGCAGTTGGGCATCGGTGAACGTAGCGGCCTCGGAGGCTTGACGGCGGATCGCATCCGCGCCTTGCTCCATCAGCTTGACGAATTCGCGCGACGCCGGGAGACCGGCTTGCTGCAGGATTGAGAATTTGTCCGCCTCGGTGCGGGCGTTCTTAACCAGATCGGCGACCTTGAGGAACGCATCCTCGGTGCCCTTGGCCTCGACCCCGTTGACGCGGAACAGCTTGGCCAGATCGCCAAGGCCAAGTTTTGCTTGCGCGACCTCCTGGTTGAATTTGAGCATGGAGTCCAAGAACTCGGAGCCGCCCACGCCGCGATATTGCGCTGCGGTTTGAAGCCCCTGCAGATTGCCGGCATTGATGCCGGTTCGGCTCGCTATGTCTCCCGTCTTCGCCAACTCGCCATTCAATTCAACGACAGCGCGGGCCATTTCCTTGAGCTGCAGAATGAGGAAGCCGCCGACAAAGCGCCGGGTCAGAGTGTTCGCAAGATTGCTGCCCGACCGCTCGGTCTTGTTCTGCGCTTCCGTCAGATCGTGGTAATGCCCGGCAAGCGCGGCGATGGCGCGGCCCGCCGATGTATCTGCGGACACGCCAGCGCGTCGGAGCGCGTTGAATTGTTCGAGCGCGCGGCCGGCAAGCTGCGTTCGGCCTATCATGGTCTCATAGTTGCGGATGACGTTGAGCTGCGCCCGCGTCATTTGGCCTTGGATGTTGTATGCGTCCTGGATCGCCTTGGTATAGGCACGCTGGCCTTGGCCGCTCATAGCGGCGGCGCGTTCGATCCGCTTGAACTGGTCTTCGGCACCCTTCGCTGATGCGCGGAGTTTTTCCAGTTCGCGCGATGCCGCCGCGGCCGGGCCGCTGTCGATTTTGAAACCAAGTTCGGCGACGGTCATTTCACGTCCTCCAATTTGATGCCGGCCGGCTGACGGTACGTCCGCGCCAACCGGCCGGCGTCACGCCGCGCTTTCGCGGACGCAGCGTTCTGATTGCGCGCGTCCCGTGCGGAGGACTCCCTCCGCCGCACGGGGTTGCGCTTGGCCTTGGCGTTCCGCGTCGGCCCGTTCGCATTTCGTCATGCGCAGCCCTCGCAATCGGCGGGCGGCAAGGGGGTGACTAAGGCACCGCCTCGATTGAGATCGGCGAGCAAACGATCGAGCTTGGCCTTTTCGTGCGGCTCGTAAGTGAACGTCACGCGTACGCTTTCGCCGTTTATGGCCTGAAGTTCGTACCGCTGTTTCATTCTGCCGCCTCCAGACGCTCGGCTGGGTCGATCGGCTCGCCGGTGCGCGGGTTCGTTTCGAACTCAGGTTCGAGGCCTTCGCGTTCCAGCGCGATTTGCTCTTCTTCGGTTTCGTCATCCGGCGCATCCGGCCCAAGGATTGAGCGGCGCCGCAGTTCGTTGCGTTCGGTCTTTGCGGAGATGACGCCGCGCTGCTGAGCCGAGGCGAGCACCTTCGCCTCTTCGGCACCACCGGCCAGGGCAGCAAAGTCCGTGCTGACGTTCGCCGTCGTGACGTCGGCAATCTGCAGCCACTTCGCGGTGAAGGCGAGCCCTTCGTCCAAAGCGTTCTTGAGAGCGATGGCCCAGGACTCGATTGCGGAATGTGCGCGGCTGTTATCGATGCCGGCCGCGGTCGCGGTGACATTCGATCTCGGCAACGTCGGCTCAAGCGCCAACTTGGAAAACACCTCGGCAATGCGCTCCGGGCCTTTCGCGATCTCGGCAACGAGCGCCGCATCGGGGCCGATCAATTCCCATTCCGGCCGGCCTCCGTCGCCGGAAGGCTGCGCATAGAGCACGGCGTGCGGGCCGACCGTAATGCTGTCTGCATCATCCGGCTTGGCGACACCTTGGCCGGCGAGGATCGGCCATCCGCTAAAATTCTCAATCTCAGTCTGCCGCGCCAAGCTGCGATAATATTCGAGCGCGACGTGGCACAGTTCGTAGCTCCATGGCTTACAGCTCACGACACCCTTGCGCTTGCCGACGTGGAACATGACCAGCGGGATTTCGCCGATCGTGATCAGGCCGGAGTCGATCTCGATCCATGCGCCACCGGTGGCTTGCTGCCAGAGCGTCCAGCGCGCGCCAGCACCACCGGTATCGCGTTCCAGGAAGCGAACCCGCGTCACCGTCTCTTCCGCGAAACCGTTCGCGACCGCCGCGCGCTCAAAGAATCTCGCGTGCGTGACGACCTCACGACCACGAACCCATTCCGTGCGAATGTCGATGATATCGCGGGGATGGATGCGGACCCAGTATGGCCGCAAGCCCTGCGCGCGTTCGTCCGCCCGCGTCAGAGGCTTGCCATCGGCGCGCGGCACTGACCGGCTGTAGTCGACCATAAACAGGCCCGGACCGAACGCGACCGCATCGTCGAATAGGATCCGCGCGAATACGCTTAGCGAATTGCCACGACCGTCCACATTCTCGGCGAAGGTCTGCATCGCCTTCGGCGGCGTGCCGTTGAGCGTCACCGGCTTTTGGAATGGCTTCGCGGCCAAGCTTTCCAGCGCGGCCGGGAAGATCGGGCGCCACGGCGCATCCATCAAGCGGCGCTGATACTTCTCGCGCGACTCCTTTTCGAACTTGGGCAAATACCGTTCGCCGGCCGCCTTGATGGCGTCGTGACCTTCGAGCACGTCGGCGATGGTGCGCCAGATCGATTGCATGGACGCCACATCAGCGCTCAGCGTATCGGGTCCGGCCGTCTTGGGCGCGGCGAGCGCGGCTTGCGGCGTGAGTCGCGGGCCTTGGCCGAACAGGGTTTGCAGCCAAGGGGTCATGCCGCAAATCCCTTGATCTCTTCGGCGCTGGCATCGCGCCAGACCTTGCGATCGATGTCATAGACGCGAGGAATCTCGACCTGCTCGCCGCCGACCACGCGAAGCTCGCGACGCATTGGCGCCCGGCCGTCGTTGGCTTCCGCGACTTTTGCGATTTCGTCGAAAACCTGGGGGCTGCAGCCGATAATGTGTCGCAGTTCATTTCGCGCCTTGCCGCTCACGTCCGCGGCGAGGTTCAGCACCTCGGACAGGCTGTCCAGCTCTTCGATCTCCGGGCCGCGCTCCCGGAGCAGTTGTTCGGTCGCGATGTTGCGGTGAACGTCGGGGTGCACGCCGCTCAACGCTGGAATGGCGTTGGCAATGGCGCTGGCTACGACCGGGTTGCCGCGGTTCTCGGAAAGAAACTGATCGCGCTGCGCTGGCGTCATGGCCCGCATCGCGCTGCGAATTTCTTCATGGTCTTTGCGCTGATCGTCGCTCGGCTTCGCCAGTGTGATCTTGGACCGCTTCTCCTTGATCTCGCTCTGCAGCTTCTCGATTGCGACCCGGGACCGCTTCAGCGCCGGCAATGCTTCCTTGAGCGCGGCGTCGCCGAGTTGTTCTTGCAGACCCAGCGGCGTGAACTTCTTGCTCGCTTCGAGCTCGCCGCGCTTGCCGCGAAGCCCGTCGACCACCTCGAACGCCGCGACATAAGCCGCCTTCGCCTTCGCCACCGTGCCGCTCGGATCAAGATCCGGGTCGAAGGCGAAATAGGTGATGATCTTCGCCGGATCGGTCGATAATTCTTGCCCGGGCCGAAACCGCGACTGCTTTACCCATTTGCTTGAGTCGCGAGTGTAATATTTGTTCGCCATCGTGCTCACCATGCCGTGCTGTAGTGGCCCATCGCGGCCGTTGCTGTTGCTCGCTTCACTGCTGCGCACCACACCGCGCCGGCGGCAGCTTTGGCCCAATCGTCATGCTCGCCGGGCAAGTGGTCGACGCGTGACCCGCGGACGACGAGCCCCTGAAGCTGATCGGTCAATTTTGGAATGTCCGGCAGCTCAATCTCGCCGGCGTTGAGCTTTGGCTCGAACTGCTCGTAAAGCTCTGTCTTTGGCACCGGACAGGACTCGTACCGGATGCCGAGTGCTTCGAAATCGTGCTTGAACGTGGTGCCAGCGTAATTGTCGCCGACGACCTTCGACACGCGATATTCCTTCAGAATGCCGGCGAAACGCTTCACTGCATCCCGCGGATTGAACGGCGGCGGCCCCAGTTGCGCCAGCACGGCGTCGACCACCGCAACGCCATCTTGCCGCTTGTGCGCAATCCCCAGCGTGGCATCGTCGGATGATCCACCCGACATATCGACAAAGCCGACATAGCGGTGATCCGGTGATGGCGGCACGGTGCGCCGGTTCGGAATGACTGCGGAGTTGAGATTGTCTGGGTCCAGGAAGGCGCCGGACTGCACGCCGGGCAAGTTGAGATGCAGGCGCCGATACTTGTGAGCCGGCAAGCGCCGCTTTTGCTGGTCCAGATATGCGCGGCCCTCCGGCCATGAGGCCATGCTCGGATTGGCGCGGACCTCCGGTTCGGCGTCGGCGAGGGCGGGATCGGTGCTGAATGTCCCGCTGTACCAGGAGAACAGCATGCGATCGTCTTCGCCGGCGCGCGCAGCCTTTTTCAGATCGAAAAGCGGGATGCCGGGCCGATTGAAAATCGTGTCGTAAGTCGTGATCCACTGCAGGACGTCAGTTCGCGTCGGGTCCGGCGCCAGCGCCTCGAACAAGTCCCAAGAGCGATATCCGTGCACCTCGTCATAGCCGATGAACAGCGCGGTTTTTCCGTGCTGGCCGATCACATTGCGAGCGGCGAGGATTTGCAGGGAGCCGCGGCCATCGCGACGCCTGATCTCGCTTGTGAGGCATTCGAGCTCCGGCGCAAGCTCGGTCGGGTTTGCCAGAATGAGCTTTTTCGCCAACGCCAGGTCTTGCGCGGCCTGATCTTCGTCATTTCCGGCGATCAGGCCGTCATTGCCATGGTGGCTCTCCTTGATGAGCAACGAATAGAGGGCACCGAGCACTAGGTCGGCGGATTTCCAGTTCTTCTTGCCCCGGCCGGCCAGCACGAGGTTATAAGCGGGCAGCCCGTCCGCCCGCGTCTCGTGAAAGGCTTTCACGAACAATTCGCGCCGGTAGGGCTCGATCGTGTCCAGCAGCGGCCGGCCGTCAATCCATTTCAGCCGATCAAAGAAACGGAGGATCAGGGGGCGCGTCATGCCGCGGCCCCTGTCAGGCGATCTCGGATGGCGCTTGGTGCCGCTGCATCGCGCCTCGCGGCAGATCGCTCAATGATTGGCGTCAGGATGCGCCGGATTTCCGAACTCAGCCGGATCGCCATCTCTTCGTCGATCGGCTCGCCGATCACCTGGGCGGCCTGCATTCCCTCCGCGCGCATCGTGAGAAGCGCAGCCTGTCGGATTTGGGATTTCTCCGCTTCGGTCAGATCGCCGCCAACCTGTCGCGCGTATTCGGTGCAAAGGTCACGAAAGCGGCGCGCCATCGGAAGTCGATTGTCGACGCCCGGCAGCCGCCACTTGCCGTTCGTTACCTTCGATCGGCGCGTGACCGTTCCCGGCGCACGCTTTTGCGGCGTCGCTTGCGAAGGGCCTGCAACATGGCTGCGTTCGTCGTGCATTCACGAGAAATGCGACGGCGCGGACTCGCGCGCAACGTCACCACCGGCAGGGCGACGGGCATCAATCGCTATTCGGCGTTGACCGACGCTGCAGGATGACGATGCGCGCTAAGATTTATTTCAACGTGGCATCATCAAAGGCGAGACGGACACCACTTCAGGACGAGGTTTGAGCGAATCAGTCTCTCACAAACCAGATAACGCGATGTTCCGGCTTGTTTTCAATTCTAAGGCCGCGATCCTTGGCGAACTTGTAGCAGGCCTCGCGTGCACGCTCGTCCGGCTCTCCCGGCGGAAACAGTATAGCATATGTGTCATGGTCTAATTGAGCGTATTGACCGGACGCCAACTCATTGAGCTTTTTAGAGAAATCATCCAAGGTCATATCAGCCCCTCGCCTTACGCCGCCGGTTGAAGACGCACCATAACACGCTGGACCTGCACGGCGGACCACTGGCCGGCGCCCCGGGCAGTCGGTATCCCCAGCCGTTTTGAGGCGGTACCTTGCGGCAGCTTTTTCCAGACGGAGGGGACTAATGACACCGACAGCAAAGGCCTTACTAGCCCTACTGTTAGTCGCGCTGGTGGTTTGGGCGTGGATGTACAGGCTTGACGCACAAACCGTGTCAAGCATGGGCACAGGACTTATCACTGACCGTATTCTCGGTCGAGTGTATTGGTGCAATACGATCGAGTGTGTTCGAATGTGGTGAGCCAGCTCACCGCCAGAACTCCTTGAACCGATCGGGCGAAAGTTCGGTATAACGCACCGTGTGCTGGATATTCCGGTGCCCGAGATAGGCCTGCAGGGCGCGGGTATCGTGGCCCTTGTTTGCCAGCGCAAAGCCGCAGGCGTGCCGCAGCATGTGCGGGTGCGCCTTGAAGCCCAGACCGGCCGCTGAGCCCGCCCGCTCGACCATGCGGGCAAATCCGGCCGTGGTGAACGGCGTCCCGCGCTCGCTGGTGAAGACGTACGGGGACGACGGCTCTTGCTCGCGCTGCAGGCGCCGCAGGGCCCGCAATTCATCGCCCTGTATCGGATGCGTGCTCGGCGAGCCGCGCTTGACCCGGCGGACCGCCAGCGTCGCCGCGCCGAAGTCGATCTGGTCCCATCGCAGGTCAACCAGCTCAG
>NZ_DATMRX010000119.1:0-5679 GCF_035565855.1 Pseudorhodoplanes sp. | reverse complement strand
TAGTCACCACGGACCGCCGATTGCGTCGGCGTTCCGCGCGCGGTGTTTGAGGCTTGCTCTGCGACAACCCCGGAGGAGCGACGCCCTGGCACGGGCGGCCAACTTCCTATCCTCCGCTGGTGAGCCCAGGCACTGGGCCCGGATCATCGCAGCTTGGGCCTCCGCTGCAGCGCCACGTCTTGACGCAAACAACGGCCACCGCTCCCCGCCCCGCGTCTTGTGACGCTCATGAGACGCCCCCTGGACGAGGCGGGATGTAGGAAAAAAATCATATATTGGGGAGGGTGTCAAGTGGCTTGTTTCGGATGTGAAGGGGTCGTTGGCTCCATCCCCGCCCTCATCCTCGGGCTCCATTCCCGCCTTCGTCAGCGAGTTCCATCCCCGCCCTCATCCTGAGGAGCGATCGAAGGGAGCGTCTCGAAGGATGAAGGGCGGCCGAAGTGATGCGTGTTGCGATGGCATGGGCGGCCCATCCTTCGAGACGCCCGCTTCGCGGGCTCCTCAGGATGAGGCCGTACGGGGGTCGTGTCCCGGACGCAGCGCAGCGCCAAAAGCGCGTTCACGCGCGTCTTCAACGCGCTATGGCGGTGCGCTGCAGAACCGGAATCCAGCCGTGCCATCTCCACCGTTCGTCCCCGCGAAAGTGGGGACCCAGAGTCACACGCGAGGCAACCATTGTGGCTTTCTGGATTCCACGCTTGCGCGGGAATGAACGGAGTGTGTTTCGCCGTCATTGCGAGCGAAGCAAAGCAATCCTTACCGCGTCCCGCCGCACTCTTCTCCCTCCCCCCGCGAAGCGGTGGGGAGGGTCGATCGACTGAGCGTTAGCGAAGGAGATCGGGGTGGGGGGCTTCTCAAACATCGTCTCCCCCAAACGCGGCAGCAGTGATTTCCCCCCACCCGACTCCTCGCTTCGCTCGGAGCCACCCTCCCCACCGCTCGCTTCGCTCACGGGGGGAGGGAGAAGTAGAAAGCCAAGCTCCGCGGGCCTGTGTTATGGCGGCGCAGGCGCGCGATGCACCGCTCCGCTTACGCGCAATCACGTCAATCCAGCGGATCGATGCCGAGCTCCTTCAGCGTCTTGCCGGCGTCGGCCGCTGTGTCCACGATCAGCTTGCCGAAGGCATCGACCGAGCTTGCCTCGGGGATCACGCCCGTCTTCTCCATTGTCGTGCGAAACTGATCCGACGCGACCGCTGCGCCGACCTGCTTGTTCAGCTGATCGAGGATCGGGCGCGGCGTGCCGGCGGCCGCGCAGACGCCCCACCAGCCGTAATTGACCACATTGACGCCCTGCTCGTTGAGCGTCGGCACATCCGGCGCGATCTTGAGCCGCTCGGGGCTCGTCATCGCAATCACCTTCACCTTCTTCTCGTTGTAGAGCGGCATCGCGAGCGAGAGCGGCGACACCGCGAAATCGATGCGACCCGCCAGCACCTCCTGCAACGCAGGACCGGTGCCGCGGAACGTCACGCCCGTCATCCTGATTCCGGCTTCACGTTCGATCTGGCGCGGGATGATTTCCGTGACCGATCCCGAGCCGACCTTGCCGTAATTGAGCTGGCCGGGCTTTGCCTTCGCGAGCGCGATGAAATCCTTGATGTTGTTCGCCGGCGAATCCGGCGGCACCACGATCGCGTAATAGGCCTTGGTGATCATCGACACCGGCGCCAGGTCTTCGACCTTGTAGGCCGCCTTCCTGTACAGATGAACGTTGGTCGGATCGATGTAGGAACACAAAAGCAGCGTGTGGCCATCGCGCGGCTGCGCCAGCATCTCGTTGAGCGCGATCATGCCGGCCGCGCCGGTCTTGTTCTCGACCACGACCGGCTGGCCGAGCGCCGTCTGCAAATGCTGACCGATGATGCGCGCCGGCACATCGCTCGGGCCACCCGCCGGAAAACCGACAAGCATGCGAACCGGTTTTGACGGGAAAGTCTGCGCTTGCGCAATCGCACCAGGACCGGCGACACAGGCTGCGAGGACGCAGAGGCGGACGACGACGTGCTGCATGACTTCCTCCCGAAACGGCCATTTGCTTTGTTATTCGAACGCGCATTCTATGCGAGGCATGGCTGTCTGTGCGATGAATGACAATCGCCACGATCGGTGGGCAACGAGTGGGCAGCGCGAAAAGGGGCGCATTGCATGACGCCGGGTGATCTGAAACGCGCATTGCCACGCGGGCTGCTGTCGTTTCCGCTCACCGATTTCGATGCGCGCGGCGTCTTCGATGCACGGGCGTCCGCGGCGCGCATTGAATGGCTCTTGCGTTATCCGGCTGCAGCGATGTTTTCGGCCGGCGGCGCGGGCGAGTTCTTTTCGCTGACGCCGGAAGAATATGCGAATGTACTGCGCGTTGCGGTGCAGACGGCGCACGGCAGGATTCCGGTGATCGGCGCAGCCGGCTACGGCACCGCGACGGCGATCAGCTATGCGCAGAAGACCGAAAAGATCGGCGCCGACGGATTGCTGCTGCTGCCGCCCTATCTCGTCGAGGGACCGCAGGAGGGACTGCGCGCGCATATTGCGGCGGTGTGCCAATCCACACGCCTGCCGGTGATCGTCTACAATCGCGGCACCTGCCGCCTGCAGGCGGAGACGCTGGCGCGGCTGGCCGAGGATTGCCCCAACCTGATCGCGTTCAAGGACGGCGTCGGCGATGTCGAGACCATCAAGGCGATCAACGCCCTGTTGGGCGACCGCCTGCTGATGCTGAACGGCATGCCGACCGCGGAAGCTTATGCGCAGGATTTTCGCGCGCTCGGCATGGCGACCTATTCGTCGGCGATCTTCAATTTCGTGCCGCGCACGGCGATCGCGTTCCATCGGGCGGTGCATGACGGCGACGACGCGACTTTGCAGGCCCTGACCAGGGACTTCCTCGAACCCTATGTGCAGATCCGCAAGAAGCAACCCGGCTATGCCGTCAGCATCATCAAGGCGGGCGCCGAGATTGTCGGGCGCCCCGGCGGCAAGGTCCGGCCGCCGCTCGCCGATCTCACGGCGGAGGAACGCACAGAGCTTGCGGCCTTGATCGAGCGGCTCGGAGAGCAGGATTGAACGCGATACGAAACGCAATGCAATGTCCGTTCGTCCCCGCGAAAGCGGGGACCCAGAGTCGCGATGCATTCGTTGTGGCTTTCTGGATTTCCGCTTTCGCGGGAATGAACGGGTTCTGCGGATATCGCCAGACGTCAAATCGGAGATCATCATGACCCTTACCGTCGCTATCGTCGCGCAGGGCAGCATGGGAGCCGCAAGCGCCGCGCGCCTGACTGCAAACGGCGTGCGGGTGCTGACCTCGCTGCAAGGCCGGAGCGCAGCGAGCGCGGAGCGTGCGAAGACCGCAGGCATGATCGATGCGAGCGATGCCGAGATCGCTGCCGCGGACATCATCCTGTCGGTGGTGCCGCCGGGCGAGGCGCTTGCGCTCGCACAACGCTTCGCGCCCGCCCTCACGGCCACGAACAGGAAGCCGGTTTACGCCGATTGCAATGCGGTCAGCCCGGATACGGTGCGGGAGATCGCGAAGGTGATCGAACACACCGGCGCCCCATTCGCCGATGGCGGCATCATCGGCGGCCCGCCGCGCGCGGGTTATGGCGGCCCGGTCTTCTATTATTCGGGCGCCGATGCCGGACCGCTCGAACGCCTGAACGATTACGGACTTGTGTTCCGGCGCGTCGATGGCGGGATCGGCGCGGCTTCGGCGCTGAAGATGAGCTATGCCGGCATCACCAAGGGGCTGACGGCGGTCGGCTCGGCGATGATGCTGGCCGCGGAGCGCGCCGGCGTCGCACAGGCGCTGCATGCCGAACTCGCGGCCAGCCAGCCCAACCTGATGACCTATTTCCAGCGCAGCGTGCCCGACATGTTCGGCAAGGCCTATCGCTGGGTCGCGGAGATGGAGGAGATCGCCCTGTTCACCGGCGGCGGTCCGTCGCGCGAGATGTATGAGGCGATCGCCGACCTCTACGAGCGGCTGGCGGCGGACAATACCGGCGACAGGACGCAGATCGCCGCATTGCAGAGATTTTTCGACAAAAGCAAGAACCCCTGAGCAAGGACGCCTGAAGGGGCGGGATGACAAAAGCGCGCCGGGCTTGACCGCGCACGCGGCCCGCCCACGCGTCCCTTGCGGCTCACGGCCCGCACCCGCTATGACCCCTGCAGAACCAGGGACATCGACCCATGCGAGGCGCAATGGGCGGTCCGCGCGTCCTTTTGCGCCGGCTCCGCGAAGTCATGGCGGAACCGGTCAGCGCGCAGGACCGGCTCGATCGAATTGTCGTGCTGATCGCCGCCAACATGGTTGCGGAGGTCTGCTCCGTCTACGTTCTTCGCGTGGACGGGACGCTCGAGCTTTACGCCACCGAAGGCCTCAACAAGGAAGCCGTCCACCAGACGGTGATGCGGATCGACGAGGGCCTGGTCGGCCTCGTCGCCAGCCAGGCCAACCCGATCAACCTGCAGGACGCGCAGTCGCATCCGGCCTTCTCGTACCGGCCGGAAACCGGCGAAGAAATCTACCACTCCTTCCTCGGCGTGCCGATCCTGCGCGCCGGCAATACGCTCGGCGTCCTGGTGGTGCAGAACCGCGCCCACCGGAATTATTCGGAAGAGGAAGAGGAAGCGCTGCAGACCACCGCGATGGTGCTCGCGGAGATGATCGCCTCGGGCGAGCTCGCCTCGCTCGCAAGGCCCGGCGCCGAACCCGCCGTCCATCCGCGCCGTCACCTGACCGGCACCGCGCTCGCCGACGGTATCGCGCTGGGTCACGTGGTGCTGCACGAGCCGCGCGTGGTGATCCAGAATTTCGTCGCCGATGATGTTCCCGGCGAACTGAAGCGGCTCGATGACGCGATCGCGGCGCTCCGCTCCGATGTCGACGTGATGCTGGAGCGCGGAGAAATCGCCGACGGCGGCGAGCACAAGGATATTCTCGAAACCTACCGCATGTTCGCGCATGACCGCGGCTGGATGCAGAAGATGCGCGAGGCGATCCGCACCGGCCTGACGGCGGAAGCCGGCGTCGAGCGCGTCCAGTCCGACACCCGCGCGCGCATGCTGCGGGCGACCGATCCCTATCTGCGCGAACGGCTGCACGATCTCGACGACCTCGCGAACCGGCTGATGCGCCAGCTCATGGGTGTCGAGCATGCGCCGAATCGCGATCAGCTTCCCGACAACGCGATCCTCGTCGCGCGCATGATGGGGCCTGCCGCCCTGCTCGATTACGACCGCCAGCGGCTGCGCGGACTTGTGCTCGAGGAAGGCGGTCCGAACTCGCATGTCGCCATCGTCGCGCGCGCGCTCGGCATCCCCGCCGTCGGGGAAGTGGAAAATGCGGCCGGGCTCGTCGAGCCGGGCGACCCGATCATCGTCGACGGCATTTCCGGCGAGGTCTATCTGCGGCCGCCACCCGACATCGAAGCGGCTTATGTCGAGCGGGTGCGTTTGCGGGCGCGCAAGCAGGCGCAATATCGCACCCTGCGCGACAAGCCCTGCGTGACGCGCGACGGCCACGAGATCGCCTTGCATCTCAATGCGGGCCTTTTGGTCGATCTGCCGCATATCGAGGAAACCGGGGCCGCCGGCATCGGGCTGTTCCGCACCGAACTGCAATTCATGGTCGCGACCTCGTTTCCGCGAATCGGAGAGCAGCTCGCGCTTTAT
>NZ_DATMRX010000118.1:0-7609 GCF_035565855.1 Pseudorhodoplanes sp. | reverse complement strand
ATGGCGCGCGCATCGAGGCGCTCCTGATCGAAACCAAGTCGGGCCGCCAGGCGGTTCGCGCCGGCCTTTTCATCGATTGCTCGGGCGACGGCGACCTCGCGGCCTTTGCCGGCGCGCCGTTCGAATGCGGCGACGACGATGGCGGCATGCTCTATCCGACCATGATGTTCCGGCTGAACGGCGTGGATGCGGAGGCCGCCGGCGAAGCCTGGAAGACGATCCCCGCACTGATGGATGAAGCCGAGAAACGCGGCGTGCGCTTCCCGCGCAAGGGCGCGATCGTGCGGCCGATGCTGCATTCGACCGAATGGCGGGTGAACGTCACCCAGCTCAAGTCGCCGAACGGACTCGCTCTCGACGGCACCGATGCGCGCCAGCTCAGCGCCGGCGAAATCGAAGGGCGCAGGCAGGTGCGCGCCTTCTACGAATTCCTGAAGGAGAACGCGCCAGGCTTCGCGCAGAGCTACATCATCGACATCGCGCCGCAGCTCGGCATTCGCGAGACCCGCCGCATCAGCGGCGCCTACAGCCTGACGCGCGAGGACGTACTGACTTGCGCGAGCTTCCCGGACAGCATCGGCGTCAACGGATGGCCGATCGAGGCGCATGTGGCAGGCGACGTGATCTGGGAATGGCCCGACATTCCTGGATCGCGCGACTACAACCAGCTGCCCTATCGGATGCTGCTGCCACGCGATGTAGCAAACCTTCTCGTCGCCGGGCGCTGCGCGTCGATGACCCATGAGGGCCAGTCGGCTGCGCGCGTCTCGGGCGCCTGCTTCGTCATGGGCGAAGCGGCCGGGACAGCCGCGCATCTCGCACTTGCGGGCAATCGCAGCCCGGCCGACATTCCGGTGGCGCAATTGCAGGATCTGCTCGCGCGCAGCGGCGCCTTTCTCGGCACCGACGAATGACCTTCGCCTTGCCGTCCGTGATCCCGTTTGTTCGCGGAGGCTCCTGCTTGCGGTCGGCCTGACGGCCGCCAATATCCTGTCCACACTCTGATCGGGATCTATGGATTCGCTTACGCAATTCGCGCTCGGCGCGGCTATCGGTGTCGCGGTCATGCACCGGCGCAGCAAGCCGTGGAAGGCCGCGCTGATTTGCGGCCTTGCCGCGACGCTTCCCGATCTCGACGCCTTCTATAATCACGGCGATCCGGTCGCGAACGTCACCCTGCATCGCGGCAACAGCCACGCCGTATTCTGGCTGACGGTCATTTCTCCTTTGGTGGCTTTCATCGGAGCGATTGCGGCGCGCGAGCGCGATCGCTTCATGCGCTGGTGGCTCGCGGTCTGGCTCGCGCTCGTCACCCACCCGATCCTCGACTGGTTCACGGTCTATGGCACGCAGATCCTGCGGCCCTTCACCGATCACCCCTACGGGCTCGGCAGCATCTTCATCATTGACCCGTTCTACACGCTGCCGCTGCTGATCGGGATTGCGGCGGCGCTGATCCTGCGGAACGAGCGCGGCTGGCGCGTGAATGCCGCCGGGCTGATCGTGAGCACGCTCTATCTCGGGTGGAGCGTGTTCGCGCAGGCCCATGTGACGACCATCGCCGAAGCCTCGTTGGAGGCGGATGACCGTAAGGTCGAACGTCTCCTCGTGACGCCGACCGCCTTCAATACGGTGCTGTGGCGCGTCGTGGCGATAACGCCCGACGGCTATCTCGAGGGCTATTATTCGCTGTTCGATCGCGACAGGCGGATAAGGTTTTCGCTCTATCCGCGCGGCGAGGCGCTCTACGAAACACTGCAGATCACACCTTCGGTGCAGCGTGTCGCGCGGTGGAGCCACGGGCTGTTCAAGATGAGCGAGCGCGACGGGCGCATCGTCATCACCGATCTGCGCATGGGCCAGGAGCCGTATTACAGCTTCAACTTTGTGGTGGCACAGCGGCAGAATCCGGCGCTGTCGCCCATGCGCCCGACGCTCTTTCGCGAGCAGCATGACCTGCGCCAGGGCGTCGCCTGGCTGTGGCGACGAATGTGGGCTGACGACCAGCCGCCGCCGAGATAGCCCGCGTCTCTCCCGCGGTCACGTCTTGCCGAACGCCGCCTTGTAGTCTTCGGGCTTGAAGCCGACCAGCAGAGCCTTCCCGGTGTCTAGCACCGGCCGCTTGATCATCGACGGCTGCGCCAGCATCAGCTTGATCGCCTTTGCCGCGGTGAGGTTTTCCTTGTCGGCGTCCGGCAGCTTGCGGAACGTCGTGCCGGCGCGATTGAGCAGAACTTCCCAGCCGACCGTCTTGCTCCAGCGCTCGAGATGCGCCTTGTCGATGCCCGACGCCTTGTAATCGTGGAAGATGTAGTCGACGCCAGCCTTGTCGAGCCAGGTCCTCGCCTTCTTCATGGTGTCGCAATTCTTGATGCCATAGATCGTCACGGTCATCGCGTCACTCCTGCTGCCGCCGTTTATCGGGCCTCGCTTTCCCGCGGACAAGCCGTCGTCGCCGCATGTGGACAAAAGCTCGGCAACACTTAGGTGTTGACCTAACTATTTTGAACGGCTATCCAAGCAGCGGAATTTGCTTATCCACGCCAACGGGATTTGGGCCCTCATGAGCGGATCGCTTGCGACCTCGGACGCGCGTCCCGTGGACCATGTGTTCCGCGCGCTGTCCGATCCGACGCGTCGGCATGTCCTCGAGCGGCTGTGTCGCAGCCCCGCTTCCGTCAGCGAGCTCGCAGCGCCTTTTGAAATGGCGCTGCCGTCATTCCTGCAGCACCTGCGCGTGCTCGAAGAGTCCGGCCTCGTGCGCTCGCACAAGAGGGGCCGCGTGCGGACCTACGAGCTGTCGCCGAAGCGCCTCAAGCTCGCCGAAGACTGGCTCGCACGCCAGCGCAACCTGTGGGAACGCCGTCTCGACCAGCTCGACGCCTATCTTCTGGAATTAAAGGAGAAAAGTTCATGAGTGCATTGATCAAGCCCGATCCGAAACTCGACCTTGTCCTCGAGCGGGTGATCGACGTTCCACGCGAGCTGGTATGGAAGGCCTGGACCACGCCGGAGCATCTCAAGCATTGGTTCTGTCCGAAGCCGTGGTCGGTCACCGAGTGCGAGATCGATCTGCGCCGCGGCGGCATCTTCCGCACCGTCATGCGCTCTCCCGACGGTCAGGAATTTCCGAACGTCGGCTGCTATCTCGATATCATTCCGAACGAGCTGCTGGTGTTCACCGATGCGTTGCTGCCGGGCTATCGGCCGTCGGAGAAGCCGTTCTTCAGCGCGACCCTGCAATTGTTCGAACAGGGCAAGGGCACGACGCGGTATGTCGCGACCGCGCTGCATCGCGACCCTGAGGGCCGCAAGCAGCATGAGGACATGGGCTTCCATGACGGCTGGGGGACGGTCGTCACCCAGATGGTGGATTACATCAAAGCCAAGATGTGAGCCGCCCTTGCGTCGCAGCCGGCGCGCCGGGCCGGATGCTTGCGTTCCGAAAGCCGACCCGGCGCTGCCCCCGTGAATACAATTCTTCGCGAAAACGCGGGCCAAGTCGGGTCTTTTGCGGCGTTTTCCCGATTGACATCCCGCAAAATTGTATACAGCCTGCGCCTTAGGAACCTCCCACCCGGCCCAGGCATCGGCGATGGACGCCCCCTCCCCGCAGAATGTGAGCGCGCTGATGAAGCTGCGCGAGCTCATCCTCAGCGGCGAACTGAAGGCCGGCGAGCGGCTGTCCGAACTGGCGCTGGTGGAGCGGCTGGGCGTCTCGCGCACGCCGATCCGCACCGCGATGATGCGGCTCGAACAGGAGGGGCTGGCGCATCCGATCCCGACCGGGGGCTTCGCGGTGTCGGGTTTCAGCGAACGCGACATTCACGCGGCGATCGAAATCCGCGGCACCCTGGAAGGGCTTGCCGCACGGCTCGCCGCGGAACGCCGGCCTTCTGGAACTGACCTCTCCGGATTGAAGGAGTGCCTCGCAGCACTCGACCGCCTGATCTTCGAGGACGGCGTCACCTCGGACAATTTCTCCCGCTATGTCGACCTGAACGGCTGCTTTCATCAGATCGTCATCGACCTTGCCGACAGCAACGTGCTGTCGCGACAGATCGCACGCGCGATCGCACTGCCCTTTGCTTCGGCTTCGGCGTTTGTCACCGTGCAGGCACAATTGCCCGAAGCGCGCATTCTGTTCACGGTGGCGCAGGATCACCATCGCTGCGTGGTGCGCGCGATCGAGGACGGCGAAGGCGAACGGGCGGAATTCATCATGCGCGAGCATGCCCGGCTCGCGCGGCGCAATCTCGAGATCGCGTTGCGCAATCACAAGACGCGCGACCTCGTGCCCGGCTCGTCGCTGATTAGCTTCGAGTCAAGACTTGCTGTATGAGTTTTGCGTGCTGCGTCAACGAAAATAACATCGGAGGAACGCTAAATGAGAAGGTCATTGTTATGTCTGACGGCGTTGTCGGCTCTTGGTCTCGCGACCGGTCCGGTCGCGGCTCAGGACAAGCCGGTGGAGCTGCGCTTTTCGCACTGGGTGCCGCCGCAGCATCCGATGCATGCCGCCGCGGTCGCCTGGGCTGAGTCGATCAACAAGGCATCGAACGGCACCATCAAGGTCACGATCTATCCGTCGCAACAGCTCGGCAAGGCGTTCGACCATTACAACATGGCGCGCGACGGCATCGTCGATATCTCCCACGTCAATCCGGGCTATGAGCCCGGCCGTTTCCCGATCGTTGCCGCGGTCGAACTGCCCTTCATCTTCAACAACTCGAAACAGGGCAGCGCGGCGATGGACGAGTGGTATCGCCGCTACGCCGACAAGGAGATGAAGGACGTCAAGTATTGCCTGATGTTCGCGCATGATCCCGGCACCTTCCACTTCACCAAGAAGAAGGTGCAGATGCCGACCGACATGAACGGCATGAAGTTCCGTCCGCCAAATGCGGTGATCGCGAACTGGATGCGCTCGCTCGGTGCGAGCAATGTCCAGGCCGCAGCGCCTGAAATCCGCGACGTTCTCGAAAAGGGCGTGGCGGAGGGCGCGGGCTCGCCCTGGGGCTCGATGGGACTGTTCGGCATCGACAAGGTGACCAACTTCCACATCGACGTGCCGATCTATGTCTCCGAACAGGTCTGGGTGCTGAACCCGGCGACCTATGCGAAACTGTCCCCCGCCCAGAAGAAGGTCATGGACGAGCATTGTTCGAGCGACTGGTCGCTGAAGATTGCGACGCCATGGGCCGATTTCGAATCGGCCGGCAAGGACAAGGTCAAGGCGCTGCCGGGACAGGATATCTATCCGCTGACCCCGGATCAGCTAGCGGCTTGGAAAAAGTCCGCCGAGCCTATCGTGGCCAATTGGGAAGCCGACGTGAAGAAGACGGGCCAGGACCCCAAGGCGGTGCTTGACGACCTGAAAGCGACGGTGAAGAAGCGCAACTCGGCCTACTGACAAACAACCCCACGCATGAGGCGCGGCGCCCATGCCGCGCCTCCTTTTTTCTCCCAAGCGGACATTTGTCCAAGAAACTCAAGGCAGAACCATGAAGCGTAGCGAAAACCGCATCCTGACCACGCATGTCGGCAGCCTCGTCCGATCAAAAACCGCGATCGAGGCCGTCAGGAACCGCGACCAGAAGAAACTCGAAGCCGAAGTTACCGATATCGTAGCGCGACAGGTGAAAGCCGGGATCGACATCGTCAACGACGGCGAATACGGCAAGTCCGGCTGGGCCAATTACATCCTGGAGCGCCTGAGCGGCTTCGAATTCCGGCCGAACAAGATGTATGAGGCGGTCTGGCTCGGCCGCGACCGCATCCGCTTCAATGAATTCATGAAGGAGCAGTTTCCGCGCGGCGCAGCCGGCTCGCCGGGACATGCCTGTGTCGGCCCGATCAAATATACCGGTCAGGATGCAATCCGAGGCAATATCGCCGCGCTGAAAGCCGCGCTCGAAAAGTCGAAGCCCGAGGACGTGTTCTTCACCGCGGTCGCGCCGGCAAGCGTCGGATACGATGCCGAGAACGAGTATTACAAGAACGAGGAAGATTACGTCTTCGCGATCGCGGACGCGCTGCGCGAGGAATATCTTGAAATCATCAAGGCCGGATTCGTGCTGCAGGTGGACGATGCGGTGCTCGCCAACATGTTCGACCACCTCACCCAGGAAAGCCCGAAGCGATATTACGACTGGGCTGAGCTGCGTGTCGCAGCTCTGAACAAGGCGCTCGAGGGGATTCCCGAGGACCGCATCCGCTATCACATCTGCTTCGGCAGCTGGCACGTGCCTCATGTCGCCGACGCTCAACTGAGCGACATCGTCGACCTGATGCTCAAGGTGAAGGCCGGCGCCTATTCGATCGAGGCCGCCAATGTCCGCCACGAGCACGAATGGAAGCTGTGGAAGACCAAGAAGCTGCCGGCCGGCAAGATCCTGATCCCGGGGATCATCACCCATCACACCACGACGGTGGAGCACCCTGAGCTGATCGCCGAACGCATCGTCAATTTTGCCGGCGCCATCGGCAAGGAAAACCTGATTGCCGGCACCGATTGCGGCTTCGCGCAGGGCGAGACGACGCAACGGGTGCATCCGCAGGTGATGTGGGCAAAGTTCGAAAGCCTCGCCGAAGGCGCGCGGATCGCAAGCAAGCAGCTCTGGGGCTAAAGCGTTTCGGCTGACGAGGGCATCGCTTCGCCACGTCCTTGTCGTCCCCGCCTAGGCGGGGACGACAGCATAAGAGCGGCTGCATCTGTGAAAACCGAATGCGCTTCAGCGCCGGAAATTGGGATGGGCCTTGCGGCCGGCCCGCTCCAGCGTTTGCGGCGGTATGGTCGTCAAGAGCCGCCTCGACAATTCGATGGAGCGGCGGGCGAGTTCGGCCGCTCCCTCGTGCAAATGCACTGAATCCTTCACATCGCGCACGTTGTTCTCCATGTCCTCGGCCGACCAGCCGCGGCTATGCGCGATGTAGGGAAATTGCGGAAAGTGGAAGCCAAGCTCGGCGAAGAAGCCAAGCATCTGGCCGGCGACACCCTGCACATTGTCCTGTCCGCCGACGATGATGAACGACGCCACCTTGTTGCGGATCATCACCCGGTTGCGCGTCGTCACCTGGTTCTGGATGCAGTTCAGCCGCTCCGCCATCTTGAAATAGAGCGCACTCGCCTGTCCCCACCGGATCGGCGTCGCGATAATCACCACATCTGCCCAATGGACCAGCGCCTCGTACACGGCATCGAGTTCGTCCTTCGGATCCATCTGTGTGATCGAGCACGGCCATGTGCAGGCGCGCGCAGCTTTTGAGTAATAGCCCTGGCAGCTGCGAAATTTCAGGTCGTTGAGTCTGATCAGCCGGGTCTCGCATCCCTCTTCGGCAGCGGCTTTGAGCGCCGACGCCAGAAGATCGTCAGACCCCGAATAGCGTGGCGCCTTCGGATCCATCGCGGTCGTGGACAATCCGGCGACGCGGACGGGGCCTTCGGCGCGCACGATCGGACGGGCGAGCGGATGCGGCTCTTGCGGCGCGCGATGACGCGCGGTGCCCGCTTTCACGTTGACCATGACGCGGCCGGCCTCGACCTTCACCGGAAAGGCGGGAACGCGGTCTGCCTCGAAACCCGGTTCGCCGAGTCCGGTCAGGCGGT
>NZ_DATMRX010000117.1:0-18790 GCF_035565855.1 Pseudorhodoplanes sp. | reverse complement strand
TGTCTTAGCAAATCCGCAGGCGCAAAGAGGAGCAGCAACCTCGCTGGCCGAGAGATTCCGCGCAATGCTCTGGGGCGATGGCAAGAAAGCCGAGCCCTCCCCGGCCCGTCTCACGTAATCAGAAATCCGATTCTTTAGATCTGGGTCCCGCTTCCGCGGGGACGAGCGGCGCCTGTGTCGTCGCTCCTGATACTTCACGCGAACGGAGCCGGGCGGCTGCTGTCGTGAAAACTGAAAGGGCTCTCGTCCAGCGACCGGACGCGGTTCTCGATTCTAGCGACGCACCGGCACGGCTTTCTTCGCACCAGTCTTCGCACCGGTCTTTGCATCGGCGGTTTTTGCATCCGACTTGGGCGCGGTCTTAGCCCCGACCCCAATGTTGACCTTTGCCCTGCGCGACGTCGCCGGCTTCGCCGCCGCCCTGCCCGCTTTCGGCACCCGGCCCGGCCAGCTGACGATCCAGTTGCCGAGCTCCTCGTCCGGGACCTGGCTCTCGCAGGCGCCGACCCGGCCGCGCACCGAAATGCCGGCGGCGTGCACACTGTCCGGGTCGCCGGAAACCAGCGGATGCCACCAATAGAGGTCCTTGCCCTTGGCGAGAAGATCATAGGCGCAGGTCGGGGGCAGCCAGTCGAGCACCCGCACCTCGGCCGGGGTCAGGCCGACGCAATCGGGCACCTTCTTCAGCCGGTTGCGGTAATCGGTGCAGCGGCAGGTGTCGTGGTCGAGCAGCTTGCAGGCCACGTCAGTGAAGAAAATTTTGCCGGTGCCCTCCTCTTCGAGCTTGTTCAGACAGCAGCGGCCGCAGCCGTCGCACAGGCTTTCCCACTCGGCCCTGGTCATCTGCTCCAGGGTCTTGCGCTTCCAGAACGGGGCAGGTTCCGGCGCGGGCTGGCGCAAGGCGGGCTTTCGGGTCACGGCAGGTCTAAATCCTTGCCCGGCGCGCGACGGCCGGGTTCCATCTCAACGTTGAAACCTTAAGTCGGAAGCGGGCCGGTCAACCCCGCAACCCATCGGCCGCGCTTGTAGAATCGGTGCGTAGCCGCATTTTACCCTTATCCGCAATTTCGACACGCTGTGTGGCTCTGGTGGCATGGAACAGCAAGGCGATATCGGCTAGATATGGCGTTGTCCCGGGCATTTCCGAAAGTCCGCCAGCGCTTTAGCGGGATCACTTTGGCCGATCACCTTGGCACAGGCCAGTTTGTTACAAGGAAGCCCGCGTGGCTGACCGCAAAACAATAACTTTCGCCGAGCGCGTGCGGCGGTTTTTCCTCGATCTCGACGCCCGGATCGATTCCGGGCTGTTCAGCACGGCCCGCTGGACGCGCGAGCTTTACGAGCGGTTCGTCACCGTCATGGACCGGTTCCACGTCGCCGGCTGGAAGCGCTGGGCTCTGGTCGAGCCGGCGTCGGAGGCAGCGACCTTGGGTTCCGTCGGCCTCGTGCTGGCTCTGGCGCTGGCCATACCGGCCTTCAACGAGACGAGCGACGAGGACTGGCTGAAGAAGAGTGAGCTCGCGGTGCAGTTCCTCGACCGCTACGGCAACGAGGTCGGCGCGCGCGGCATCAAGCATAATGACTCGATCCCGATCGAAGAGTTTCCCGATCACCTGATCAAGGCGACCCTCGCGACCGAGGACCGGCGCTTCTACGAGCATTTCGGCATCGACGTGGCGGGCACCTTGCGCGCCTTCGTCACCAATGCGCGGGCCGGCGGCGTCGTGCAGGGCGGCTCTTCGATCACGCAGCAGCTGGCCAAGAACCTGTTTCTGAGCAACGAGCGCACCATCGAGCGCAAGGTGAAGGAAGCCTTCCTCGCGGTCTGGCTCGAGACGAGGCTGACCAAGAACCAGATCCTGAAACTGTATCTGGACCGCGCCTATCTTGGCGGCGGCGCGTTCGGCGTCGATGCCGCCGCGCAATATTATTTCAACAAATCCGCCCGCGATGTGAATCTCTCCGAGGCCGCGATGCTGGCGGGGCTGTTCAAGGCGCCGACCCGTTACGCGCCTCACATCAACCTGCCGGCGGCCCGTGCTCGCGCCAACACCGTGCTCGATAATCTGATTGAAGCCGGCATGATGACCGAAGGCCAGGTGTTCGGCGCCCGCCGCAATCCGGCGGTCGCGGTCGACCGGCGCGACGAACGGCAACCGAACTACTATCTCGACTACGCCTTCGACGAGATGAAGAAGCTCGTCGACGCGCTGCCGAAGTCGGTTCAGGAGCGCGTGTTCATCGTCCGGACCGGCCTCGATGTGAACCTGCAGCGCCAGGCCGAAAACGCCGTCGACGAAACCCTGCGCGAATATGGCCGGCAATACGGCGCCCGCCAGGCCGCAACCGCAGTGTTCGAGACCGACGGCACGCTGCGCGCGCTGGTCGGCGGCCGCGATTACAGCGAAAGCCAGTTCAACCGCGCGACCGACGCGCTCCGTCAGCCGGGCTCCTCATTCAAGCCTTATGTCTATGCCGCGGCTTTCATTCATGGCCTGAAGCCGACGACAGTGGTGGCCGACAGTCCCGTCTGCATCGGCAATTGGTGCCCGCACAATTATTCCGGCGGCTATTCCGGATCGCAGACCCTGACCTCGGCTCTGGTGCGTTCGATCAACACTGTCCCGGTCAAGCTTTCCATCACCATCGGCAACGGCAATCCACGCGCCGGCCGCAACAAGATCGTGGACCTCGCCAAGAAGATGGGCCTGCGAACACCGCTTCCGGATACGCCATCTTTGCCGATCGGCGCGTCCGAGGTCACGGTCTTCGACCACGCCGTAGCTTTCGCCACGTTTCCAAATGGCGGCCTTGCGGTGAGCCCACACGCGATCCTTGAAGTTCGCAGCGCCACCGGCGAACTGATCTGGCGCTTCGATCGCGATGGCCCGAAGCCGCGCCGTGTGATGCCGGCCCAGGTCGCATCCGACATCAACATGATCCTGAATCAGGCGGTCGAGGCCGGTACCGGACGTCGCGCCATGCTCGACGGCATCAAGGGCGCGGGCAAGACCGGCACCACCAACGCCTATCGTGACGCCTGGTTTGCGGGCTACACGGGCAACATGGTCGCCGCGGTTTGGTTCGGCAACGACGATTATGCGCCGACCAACCGCATGACCGGCGGCTCGCTTCCGGCGATGACCTGGAAGAAGATCATGGCTTATGCCCATCAGGGCGTCGAGCTGAAGCCGATCCCGGGCGTGCCGCCGCATCCGGGGCCGTTCGGTCCGACAGTCGCCGCAGCTCCGGGCGCGCGGCCGGGTGACGAAATTCCTCGCCCCACGCTGCTCACCAAGAAGGGCGGCGACGTCCTGATCCGGATCGAGCGAGCGATGGAGGAAGCCAGCCGCTCGCTGGCGCCGGCCGCCGTCGCCGACCGCAATGTCGAGTCAGCGCCGCAAACGCCGGTTCCCGCCGGTTCCCGCGACGGCGTGGTTGCCGCCACCGAAGGCCGCGGACGCCCTGTCCGGGGCAATTGACAAGCCCTCCAGCCATTTCATATCGCTGACCAACTCCTCGACCGAAGCTTGGATATCCCGTGCAATTGCTCATCGGATTGCTGTTGGCATTCGCGGTCGCGGCATCCGTCGGGTTGGGCACCACGTGGTATGCCTTGCAAGGCGGGACGCCGTTCGGCGCTTTCACCGTCGGCGCCTGGTCGGCGTGGCCTCGCACCGGTACGCCGGCCATCGATCCCTATGCCCGTGCCCTGGTCGCCCGAAGCGGAGAATTACCGATGGGTGCCGGCGACGGGATCGCCTTCGTTGCGACCAAGGATGACGACGGCGCCGTGCTCGACGGCCGCTGCGACGTGACCGTCTCGGGTGTAACGCCGCAAGCGCGTTTCTGGACATTGACGCTCTACGACCCCGAAGGGCAATTGGTCGGCAATTCCCTGAAGCGTCACGGTTTCACCAGTCACGAAGTCATTCGCTCGTCCGAAGGCAAGATCGACATCTCCGTCGCGCCCCGCGCGCGTGCCGGCAATTGGCTCCCGACCGGCGGCATCGATCGATACAAACTGGTCTTGCGCTTCTACGATTCTCCGATCGGCGTCGCCTCGCGCACCGGCCGCGAGACCCAGCTGCCATCCGTGAAAGTCAGCTCATGTCCGTGAGGCAATGACGTGATGCGCTGGATCTTGTGGATCTTGAGTGGCCTCCTGTTGGGCGGCATCGTCCATTTCATCACCATTCTCTATCTGCCGAACACGGCGACGCAGAATGCCTATGCGCGCATTTCGGCGATCGCTCCGGTCAACAGCGTGGTCGCGCTGCCTGCCCCGAACCCGGAGAAATCCGTCCTGCCTTTGATGGACCCCGCCTTTGCGGCGGCCGTCTGCCGTTACGACCTGAGAGAAGGCGGGATCAAGCTCACGGCGCCGGTGAGTCCGGCCTATACGTCGGTGACCTTCTACACCAACAAGGATGTCGCTTATTACGCCATCAACGATCGCGCCGCGGGCCGCCGATCGATCGAGCTCGACCTGATGACCCCGGCGCAGAAGGCGCAATTGCCCGAGGATGAAGACGTCGCCGCGGCGGACCGGCTGATCGTGGAATCGCCGAGCGAGACCGGCCTGATCGTCCTGCGTGCCCTTGCGTCGGAGCCGGGCATGATGCCGGCCGCGATCGCGGCGCTGTCCGCCGCCCGATGCGAATCGCTCCCGCCGTCCTGACGCCGCTATTTGGTCACGAGCGGACGCGTGACCTTCGCATTGCCGGGTTGTGGCGCGCCAACCGCCTTTGCCAGCCACGGACCGTTCGAACCGCGCGGCACGAGTGCTGCCTGCGCGATCAGGGCCCGCATGTGATTGAGTTCGCGCTCCACCTCCGCGGCCTTCGGCGACGGCGCGACAATCACCAGCTTTTCCAGCGCGAAATTATACGCGTAGGTGCGCTCCATCAGCGATTGATGGACCCAGCGCGCGATCAGTGAATTCTCGGCCATTCGCGCCACGGCGTTGCCGTGCTCGCGCGGATTGAGGTTGGAGACATAGCGCAGGCTCTTGTCGCGCCGCACGTCCATGTCGGACACCTGACGGGCAACCATGGCGAACGGACCGATGCGGACATTGTCGTTTCTGATGTCGCGCAACAGCCGCGCATAATAGGTCTCGGTGGAGCGCGCAGGGTCCGCGAACATGTTCGCGGTATAGTCCGCCGGGTCGTAGGTCCACCAGCTCTGCAGGAACATGCCGGACAGGCCGTATTCGTTGAGCACGCTGTACCAGCGTTGGCGCTCATAGGGCGGCTCGATCAACGGATATGCGAGGTCGCGCAATGTGCGCTCCTCGTCGGTCAGCGGAAAGGCCGACTCCGCTTCGCCATAACGTTCGGTGACTGCGGGGCCCATCCACCGGTGAATATCGTCGGACCGCAGCGTCGGACGCACGCGGCCGAGATCCGTGTTCAGGCAACCGATCAGCGGCAGGCAGAAAAGAATTCTGGTCTTGTGGAGTTTCACCGCCGTGAAACTCGCCTGCGACGCTTGCTGCCGCCCGCAATGCCGCACCTCAGCGGCTGACTGGCCGGCTTGTCCTCGTACCGCTCAATGCGGATGACCGGGAGAATCACAACGTCGCCTACCCGGTTTGCTCGCGCCGCACTGCGCACGCGCGGAGCTCCCTCATGTGACGGAAAGTCGATCACAACGCCCATTGACCTTGTCCCCACCCCCGATCCCGGCGCGCCGCCGGGCTGTCGCGATTTAGAGACTGTCATGGTTAACGGTCCGCTAACGGGCGGCCGCTAGCATACGGCTCGCAACATCAGTTCGAGTTCGGATGGCGCAAGGTGAAAGCTCTTACTCTCGACAATCTCGGCGGCATGACCGGTCTTGCGGGCTTGGCGGACCGCTCCGGCGTCGACATCAGACCAACTTTGCTTCGTGTTCTGACCGACCTCTACATTCAGAAATCGACCCATACCCCGCATGAGGATCAGCACTTTACCGAGCTGGCCTTGCGGCTGATCGATGTGGTCGACGAATCGACGCGCAGCTCCGTTGCGGTTCGATTGAAGTCCCATCCGCGCGCACCGCACGCTGTCCTGCAAAGGCTCGCAGAGCTGGCGCCGCAGATGCCGCAACCGAGCCAGCACGGCAGCATCGAATTGTTCGGTCAGGGACCCTCGCTCGACGACGATCTCGGCATTTTCGAACCGGCAGGCGGAACCGCGCAGCCCCCGCGTCCGAGCGCACCGCGGCCCACGCCCGAGCCTCGCCCGACCGTCGACTATGTCGGCCAGCGCGAGACATTCTTTTCCGCGAATGCCGAGGACAGGAAGCTGATCCTCGTCAATCTCGAGCCTGTCGCCGTCGAGGAGGTTGCGCCGGCGCCAGAGACCAACATCATCCGCTACCTGGAACAGGCCGCCCTCGCCGGACGCGCGCAGGAATTCACGACGCTTCTGCAACAGGGACTGGGTGTATCCCGCGCGCTGGCGCGACGCATTGTCAGCGACGTTTCGGGCGAACCCTTCGTCGTGTCCGCCAAGGCGCTGACGATGCCGACCGATGTGTTTCAGCGCATCCTGATGTCGCTTAACCCTGAGATCGGTCAGTCCGTCGAGCGCGTGTTCGAGCTGTCTGATCTGTTCCTCGAGCTGCCGCTGTCCTCGGCGTTGCATATGGTCGCGATCTGGCGCGCGGCCGACCGGATAGAGGCGCGAAGCCTGCTGCATCGGCGCGCGCATTGGGATGACGTGCCGGTCCAAACACGGGATCGCAACGCAACTCACGAGCAACAGCGCTCGATGGAGCGGACCACGGCTGCGGACCCGTCGAGACGGGGCACCGCGCGCGGCTGAAAATCAGGCGATCACCCGATCGAGGAAATTCCGGCCTGCCCTGTCCTCGACTTCGACCACCCAGATGTCCGGGTCGAATTCGATCTGGCGGGAGAGATATTTCTCGATCTCCGCATCGGGCCGCGGCTGCGCGCGCAGGCATGCAATGAAGGCCCGGTCACCCGGCCGCGCCTCGTCGAACTCGGTCTGCGGCGCGGGCCCGAACAGGTCGGCCGTGCCATCGAGACGATCGATCTTCACGAAGATGGCGCCCGCTTCCTCGGCGCCGCGTCGCCGCACCACGGCGTAGGCGCCCTCGATCATGCAGCGCCGGATATAGGCAGAAACCCAGATCGACGATTTCAACCGCATCAGCCCTGCCCTATCCCCGCTCTACCGCGCACAAAGGAGCGCGGCGGCAGGACTGAGCTAGTCGAGCTCCCGGCCGGTGACAACCGCCAGCTCGCGCATCAGTCGCGGCGAAATCTGGCCGGTGACCGGCAGCTTGCGGGCGCGTTCAAATTGCTCGATCGCCTGCTTGGTCTCGGGGCCATAGGTGCCGTTCGGCCTGAATTGGCCATAGCCATAATCGGTCAGGGCCCGCTGAACGGCGAAAATCCGCTTCGATGACGGCGCGATCAGCTCGGCAATCGGATCGGCTGCCGGCGGCTGAACCGCGGCCGCCCGCGAGCCGGCTTTCGCCGTCGAACGGCTGACGGCACGGAGGAAGACCTCGTTCGGCTCCGAGCCAGGACGCAGGCCCGACGCCTGTTCGAAGTCGCGCATCGCCGCATTGGTCTTCGGGCCGAATACGCCGTCGGGAGCGCCGTCATAGAACCCGCGGCGCGCGAGTTCGCGCTGGATATCCGCGATCACTTCGTTGCGCGGGCGCGGAGCGGCTGCCGGATCTGGCTTCGCTTCGGCCTTTGATGCATCGGCCTTCGTCGTCTCGACTTTCGGCAGCGAGGCTTCGCCAGCGATGCCTTTCGGTGAGACGGCCTGGGGCGGCGGTCCGGTCAATTCCTGTCCGACCACACGGATCGTCCTCGGCGCCGGCGCGGGCGATGGCACGGGCTGCGCCGCGAACAGCGGCGCCGGATGCGGGCCCGATTGCAGGAAAGCAGCGTTCGTGATCACTCCGCCCAGGGCGGCAACACCAATAGCGGCCGCGATCGCGTCCTTGCGCCACCCGCGCCCCGTGACGGTCGTCTGATCGTCGTCGAGAGCCAACGATCCCTTTCTCTGCGATGCCTTACGCACTCTTACGCACCTGATTTTCGTTCGGCCTCCGGACGCGTTCGAACGGTTTCAACGCGCCATTGTTGTTTCGACCCGGCACCATTGCAGCCTCGCAATCGAGCGGCAAATGAATGCTGATCGTCGTTCCCTTGCCCAGTTCGCTGCGAACCTGCATCTCCCCGCCATGCAGCGAGACAAGGCCCTTCACAATCGACAGTCCAAGACCCGTGCCGTCATGGCGGCGATCATAGGTCGAGCGAGCCTGGAAGAATGGATGGCCGATGCGCGGCAGATCGGTCGCACTGATGCCGACGCCATTGTCCTCGACCGAAACCACCAGTCGTCCGCCTTGCATACGCGAGTCGACAACAACACGTCCGCCGCGATTGCTGAACTTGATGGCGTTCGACAGGAGGTTCAGCATGATCTGCTTGAACGCCCGCTTGTCGGCGACGATATCAGGCAAATCGGCCGTGCGCATCACCAGCTCGACCCCGGCGTCGCATGCGCGCAGCGCAAGAATGTCGCAACAATTGCTGACAACCTTGCCCGGTGCGAACGGCTCGGGCGTGATATCGAAATCGCCGGTCTCCATCTTCGACATATCGAGGATACCGTTCACGACCGCGAGCAGATGGCTGCCGGAATCGTTGATCAGTCGCGCATATTCTCTGCGCTTGGTCGCGTCGAGGCGCATTTGCTCCTCGTTCACCAGCATCTCCGAAAAGCCGATGATGGCGTTCAGCGGCGTGCGCAGCTCATGACTCATGGTCGCGAGGAAGCGACTTTGTGCAGCATCGGCACGATCGGATTCGGCGCGGACCGCATGGAGCGCCTGTTCCTGGTTCTTGCGATCCGATACGTCGCGCATCACGGCGACGACCTCGCGGTCCCCCGTCGTCGCCGAAGCAGCGTCGAGTGGACGGCACCGCATTTCCAGCCAGATGAATTCGATGCCCGTAGCGCCGCGGCCGATCGGACGCTTGGCCCGAAACTCGACCAACTGCTCGCGGCCCTGCGCCGCCTCGGACAGGGCCGACAGATAGGCCGGCCGGTCCGCGACATGAACGCGGTCGAACAGGCCCGGTCCGCCCAATTCTTCGGCACTCACGCCGAACACGGCTTCGGCCGCCGGGGAAGCAAACAGCACAGCGCCATTTCGGCCGTGGCGGGTCACGACATCGGTCATGTTCCGCGCCAGCAACCGGTATCGATCTTCTTCGTCGTGAAGGCGAAACAGGCTTCTTCGCGCCAGGGACCCGGCAGCGAGCGCGAGGCCGGTTGCGTAGATGGCGGCCGAAACGATTCCCAATGCGGTAAGCCAGGACTGCCCCGCGGTCACCGGCTCCGGCGTCAGCCCATAGCGCTGAGCCAACAGCAGGGTCCCCGCTGCCGCCACCGCGAATGCAGAGGCTGCGACAACCGCCTTACGCGAGGCGGATAGCGATGCCTCGAGCGGCACTACGACCAGCCAGATCGCGGCGAAGGAAGTGATCCCCCCGGTCCGGTAAGCGACTGCAAATACAAGGGCCGTGAGAGCGAGCGACGACAGGATATGCGCCGCTTCGAAGCGCCCGGTCCTGGACAGAAAGAACGCGATGAGGATCGGAACCACGAGCCAGGCGAACACGAAGACTTCGATCGTGCTCGGCACGCCGCGGGCCACGAGATAAACGGGAAGCGCGGCGAGCGCGATCAGCGAACCGAACAGCCTCGGTGCGATGAACGCACGATGCCTCGCACCGGCCAGCGGATCGTGGCAGACCGAATGGTGAACCAGGCTATCGATATAGGTCCGAAGCGGCTCGGCGAAACTCAAGGCTACACGTTGCGCCAGCGAATTGAGCCAACGCACTCCCCATTTCGCCGGATCGTGTCAGACGCGGCTTAAGCGAACGCTAAGGGAACGGACAAGCGGTAACGCCATGCGCCGGTGGCCTGCGAATATTGGCGCCGTCGCGCGCCATCGTGACGCGATGGTGAATGTTCGGTTTCCGGACAAGGTATCGAAAACCTTGACGCGAGCTGAAATACAACCTGAAGCAATCCTTCACGGGGGATTGCTCAAATTCTAATAAAACTCGCGCCGCATTCTCATCGAATAAGCCCCAAAAATCCAACCGGCCTTTCAACTGCGCCTGTTAGACCGAATGCATAAGCGGCCGGTCGAGCCGCGGGGAGCGTTCGGGCCATGTTCTTCGTGTTGCGAGTGGCGTTCTGGCTCAGCATCGTACTCGTGCTGTTGCCGAGCAAGGATTACCAGCCACGCACACAGGCGCCGCAGATCGGCGCCGCCGATGCAGTGAATGCGGCGACCGCCGCGGTGTCGGACCTCAGCGGCTTCTGCGATCGTCAGCCGGAAGCCTGCAAGGTCGGCGGTCAGGCTGCGGTCGCGTTCGGCCAGCGCGCCCAGGCGGGTGCACGTTACCTGATCGACCTCTTGCAGGACCAAATCGCGCCGACCCAGACCGGCTCCATCAATGGCGCAAACGCGACAGGCACCCCGAAGTCGCAGCACACTTTGAAGCCCGCCGATCTGGAGCCGGAATGGCGCGCGCCGCTGCCTCCGAAGGATCCGCGGAAGGCGGCCTGATCCTCGGCTTCGGACGATGCTTTCCCTCCGCATCGCTCCTGCCTATATCTGAATGCATGGATCAGGGTACAATCGACGACATCATCGAGAATTTCGAATTTCTCGATGAGTGGGACGACCGATATCGCTACATCATCGAACTGGGGCGTGGCCTGCCGGACTTGCCGGAGGACGCGCGCACCGAGGCCAACAAGGTGCGCGGTTGTGCGAGTCAGGTCTGGGTGAAAACCGACACCCGACCGAATGGCCCGGAGGGTCCCGCCCTTGAGTTTCGCGGCGACAGCGACGCGCTGATCGTGCGCGGTCTGATCGCCATTCTGTTCGCGCTGTATTCGGGCAAGCCGGCCCGCGAGATCCTGGCCACCGACGCGATCGCGGTGTTCGAGAAGCTCGGGCTTCGCGAACACCTGACCCCGCAGCGCTCGAACGGGTTTCGGGCGATGGTCGATCGCATCAAGGCGGATGCCCGTGCCGCGCTCGCGGCCTAGCCTTCGGGATCGGTAGCGTCGCTGCCCTCCCCGACCCAGGCCCTCGTTTGCGCCGATGGCTTTCCCTTGACCTCCGCCCTGTAGCCGTAATGCCGGGCCAGCCGCTCGAGCGCGAGCTGCAGCACAACCTTCGCGGAGCGGGCCGGCCATTGCCGCTCCCGTTCGATGGTTTCGAGCTTCTTCAGAAAACAGCAGACATCGACCAGTAGTCCGGAGAATTCCGACCCGACCATATCCAGAGCATGCCGCAGACGCTGGCGCGCTGCGATGACGCGCTCGGTCGCGGGGGTGGACGTACCGGCATCGCGGCCCCGCCCGGCGACCGGCGCATGCCAGTTTGCGGTGACGCGGGGCATCATCTGGGCGCATGTGAAGTCGGCACGAAGGCGTTCGCCGGCCTGCAATTGATGGGCTTCGATCAATGGTCTGCCGTCGGCCCCCTTCCGCCGGGCGAGCCAGACGAGCGGGCTTTCCGACTCGTCGAATTTCGCGCCAGGTCCGACCTCAGGCCCCGCCGCATCCACAATCGACAGATGCTGCGCGCGATAGCGATCGATCGTGGAGGATTGCGCGGGGTTCGGCGCCGCCGGGCGGGAGCGGCGCGCAGTCATCCTTGCACCCGACGGGTTTGCGTTTCCGCGCTGAGGATATCGCGCTCCATCTTCAGCAACAGCGCGTCGAATGTCGGGTCGTCGCGCAGATCCTCCACGATGCGGCAGGCATGCGCGGCAGTCGTGCGGTCGCGGCCGAACAATTTGCCGGCATCGGAAAAGGTCAGCCCGAGCGCGACGCGTGCGAGATACATGCCCGCCTGGCGCGCGAAGGCGACGTCGTGGCGCCCGCGCGTTCTCGCGCACAGCGCGTCATGACCGACATCGAAAGCGGCTTCGACCGCACGAAAGACGGACGCCATGGCGCCCATGGGCGATCGCGAAAAGCGATGCCCATACCCATCCGCGAAGCGTTCCGATCTTCGCGAAGATTCGACAAAGTGCTGGTTCATTGCACACCTCTATAGGACTTAATACCTATAGTGTGCTATGACCACAATGTGAGGGGGATAACTTTTGTTGGGAGGGACGCGAACCCGGCTGCGGGCTGGAAAAAAGCCGTGGCGTCTCAGGAGCTCTTCTCAAGATGATTGCGCAATTCCTCGATGGAGCCGAAGCGGACAACGCCCTGCGCCAGTTCGGCTTCGATCGATCCATCGGTGTAGAGCGTATAGGCCATCCCGTCGACGACCCCGGACTTCAGGACGGTGACCGCCTCGGCGCGACCGCCGCCAGCCTCGGGCGGGGTCGGCAAGGCCGGCTCGCGACGGGCGGGACTGACGTCAAACGGGTTTTCGGAGGCCGCTGGCGCTGTCGGAGTCCGGCGCGCCGGCTCAGGTGACTTCGGAGCCGGCCGATCAGCCGAAGGACGCGGCGGCCGCCACCCTCCCCCACGCGGCGCGGGCGCCGCGGCAGGCGCCGGCACCTCTTCGACGGCGGGCGCAGCAGCGCGCGGGGCCGGAGGCCGGACCGGCTCGACTGTCGTTTCCGGCCGCTCGAATTCTTCAGGTGCGGGAGCGCGCGGCGCACGCGGCGCCGCCGCGACCGGCGCTGCGCTCTGCGAGGCGGAGGGTGCGGGCGCTGCAACCGCGCCAGCCGGCCTTGCGGCGAGGAGATCGGCAATACGCGAAAGCTGGCTGACCGCGCGGCTTACCGCGAACGTGACCAGACCGCCCATCGCGGTCACGGTGCCGGCCAGAATCAAGGTGTTGCCGAGGGAGAACTCGTTGATTGGAATGCCAAATCCAATCAGGATCGCACCCAGCGCCAGGGCCAGAATGCCAATCACCATCAACACAAAAGACATCACGCAGCCCCCGCAACCCACCGTCACAAATCTGCATGAATTGTGACGGCGTTCGTTTCGCCAGGCAAGTCATCGCCTCGACCAAAGTTGGGCGCTCTGATAACCCGCTGCGCAGTCTGACGCTACCTCAGCCAGATGAAATGCCGGACACCGGAGATCGTTCCCTATCCCAAGGCGGGAATTGCGGCGTCCGTTCCCGCGCTGCAATATTGCTTCCTAAACGCCCAGGGCCTAACTGAAGGCCGGGCCGGCAGCCACCTTTGCCGGCCGACGCCTTTAACGTCACCCGAAACGCGAGCAAGTCCATGTCATTTACGTTGCCCGATCTGCCCTATTCGTATGATGCCCTCGCGCCATACATGTCGCGTGAAACGCTCGAATATCATCACGACAAGCATCATCTGGCTTACGTCAATAACGGCAATAACCTGCTCAAGGGGACCGAGTGGGAAGGCAAGTCTCTCGAAGAGATCGTCAAAGGCTCTTTTGGGAAGAATCCCGGGCTCTTCAACAATGCCGGTCAGCACTACAACCACATCCACTTCTGGAAGTGGATGAAGCCAAGCGGCGGCGGCGACAAGATTCCCGGCGAACTCGAGAAAAAGATCGTCTCCGATCTCGGTTCGGTCGCCAAGATGAAAGAAGACTTCGCCCAGGCCGGCGTCACCCAGTTCGGTTCGGGCTGGTGCTGGCTCGCCGTCAAGGACGGCAAGATCGTCATCATGAAGACCGCGAACGGCGAAAGCCCGCTGGTTCACGGTGCCTCTCCGATCCTCGGCTGCGACGTGTGGGAGCACTCCTACTACATCGATTACCGCAACCGCCGTCCCGATTACCTGAAGGCCTTCGTGGACCATCTGGTGAACTGGGAATACGTGGCCGAAATGTACGCGCAGGCGGCCAAGTAACCCCACCCCGCTTTGCGAAGCTTGAGCGATATTCGACAATATCCGTTACGGCCGCCGACCTCGGCGGCCGTAACGCTGTCGGGGGAGCCCTTCCCCGATTCCACGCCCATCGTTGCCCGCGATCGCCTCGCATTTGGGTGTGACGTCGCGGCTCTCGTTCTGCTGGCGGTGCTCGCGGCGATCGCCTTCCGGACTTTTTCGGATTACGGGCTCGGCTGGGACGACTACACGCATTCCCAATACGGCCAGCTGCTGCTCGACTATTACGCCTCCGGCTTTTCGGACCGCCGCGCCCTCTCCTTCGTCAATCTCTATATGTATGGTGGCGGGTTCGACATGCTGGCGGCTCTCGTCGCCAAGGTCTTGCCGTATGACCTTTTCGCGACGCGGCGGCTGGTCGGTGCGGCCGTGGGACTCGTCGGCATGATCGTGGTCTGGCGATTGGGCCGGCGGCTCGGAGGCGCTGCGGCCGGGCTGCTCGCACTCATATTGCTCGCGACGGCCCCGCTTTATTACGGGCACATGTTCATCAACGCGAAGGACGCGCCGTTTGCGGTCGCCATGGTGCTCCTGCTCTACGGCCTCGTTCGCGCGCTACAGGATTATCCGCGGCCTGGCGTCTGGACGATCGTGATTTTCGGCATCGGTCTCGGACTTTCGCTCGGCACCCGCATCATGGGCGGGATGACCGCCTTCTACATGGTGCTGCCGACGGCCATCATGGTCGCGCATGACATGAAAGCGCAGGGCCTGCGCCCTGCTGCGGCGACATGCGGCCTGTTTGTCCTGCGGATGATTCCGGGGCTCCTCCTCGGCTATGCGGTGATGGCCCTGGTCTGGCCATGGTCGGTCGTCGAACCCCTCAATCCCGTGCGGGCCATCGAGTACTTTTCCCATTTCTTCGAAAAGCCCTGGAAGGAGATGTTCGCGGGCCAGCCGGTCCTCGTGCCGAACATGCCGCGCAGCTATCTGCCCACCTATCTCGCTTTGAAATTGCCCGAGATCCTGCTGCTGCTCGGCAGCGCAGGTCTGATCGGTGCTGTTGCTGCGCAGTTCAATCGCCAGATCGCGCCCGCGCTGCGCGCTTGTCTGCTTTTGGTCGCAACCGCGGTGATCTTTCCGGTGGCGCTTGCCATCGCGACGAAGCCCGCAATGTATAACGGCATCCGCCATTTCCTCTTTATCCTTCCGCCGCTCTGCGTGCTGGGCGGGCTGGCCGGCATCTTTATTCTGCGCTGGCTGGCCGAACGGGCACGGCTCGCTGCGCTGGCCGGCGGGGTCGTAATCCTTTCGGGCCTCGTCTTGCCGATCAAAGCGATGATCGCGCTGCATCCCTATCAATATGCTCACTTCAACACGGCGAGCGGAGGCGTGCGCGCGGCCGATAACGCCTACATGGTCGATTACTGGGGGCTCTCGTTCAAGCAGGCGGCCGACGAACTGCTCGGCATATTGGACAAGCAGGGAACACAGACTCCGGAGGGACGCCGCTGGGTCGTTGCCGTCTGCGGACCTCATCCACCGGCCGAAGTCGAGCTGGGCAACGATTTTCTCACCACCTGGAACGCCAAGGGCGCCGACTTTGCGCTGATGCTGGGGGAATTTTATTGCGCCGAGCTCAAGGCGCCCGAACTCGTGCGGGTCGAACGTGAGGGCGTCGTGTTCGCACGGGTGTACGATTTGCGCGGACGCAACTTATCGGATCTGTTCACGCTGCCACCCATAGAATGAGGGCGCTCCATGCGGGCACGCGCTTTTGTCTTCGACGCCTACGGCACGCTGTTCAACGTGCACGCCGCGATCGCCCGCTATCGGACGCAAGTCGGACCGGACGCCGATCGCATTTCGGACTTATGGCGGACCAAGCAGCTCGAATACACGTGGACGCTGACGCTTGCGGGCCGCTACGAGGATTTCTGGACGCTGACCAGGCGCGCGCTGGATTTCGCGGTCGCGCGTTATCCGTCGATTCCAGAGAACCTGAAGGGCGCGCTGCTCGATGCCTATTTCAATCTCGATCCCTTTGCGGATGCCGGGCCGTGTCTTAGCGCACTCCGCGAGGGCGGCTATCGCACCGCGATCCTGTCGAACGGCTCGCCGGAAATGCTGAGTGCCGCCGTGACCAATGCCGGGTTCAGTCCCCTGCTCGATGCCGTGCTCTCGGTTGATCCGCTCAGGATGTATAAGCCGCGCCGCGAGGTCTACGCGCTGGCGACCGATCATTTGTCCTGCGCGCCCGAGGACATCGTATTCGTCTCGTCGAATCGTTGGGATGTGATGGGCGCGGCCGCATTTGGCTTTTCGGCGGTCTGGGTCAACCGCGGCCAGCTGCCGGGCGAGTATGAGGATTGCCCGCCGAAAAGGATTGTCGCGGATCTGTCGGCCTTGTCTGAACTCTGACGCTCTATTCGGCAGCTTCGACCATCGAGTCGAGGAAAGCGTCGGTTGCGCGGATCTGATGCGATGTCGAGCAATTCGGACACCACACCGAAAGCTTCATATTGCGCATTTCCAGCAGCGTTACCGTGTCCGTTTGAATACTCGTCGTTACGACACGGCCACTTCGCGGGCACTTGTACTTCAACATGACGACGCAACCTCCACCTGCGAGAAATCCTACGCTGCGGCCGGAGGTATTTGGGCTAAAGCGGTAGTTCTCCACCGCTTATCCACAAATTCTTCACGGTTTCGACACACTCCTTACCGCAACGCAAAAAGCCCGGACTTTCGTCCGAGCCTCGCAGCCAAAACTGAGTCGCTTTTTCAGTAAAAGCGGCAGACGCGCATGCCAGCCCGGTCGTACCAGCATTCCTGATGACGCCCGGACCGCAGCCATGTCGGCAAGCGCGGTCCGCCGACCGCGACCCCGACGATGGTGCCGACGACCGCGCCGGGTGGCCCGCCGATGACCGCCCCCACCCCCGCCCCGATGGCCGCGCCGGTCACGACGCTCCGGGATTCGAAATACGCGTTTGCCGACACGCTGGACGTGGCAAGCGTAATTGCCGCGACACCTGCGATCAGAATGGTCCGCATCGCTGCTCTCCTGCGGGGGAACCCGCCCGCAGCACTACACTGCGTTAACGTTAAGATTCCGTGACCCAGTCGCGGCTGGACGCCGCCCGGTCATGCCGCCCGCGGCCGCTGTGCGACCGTGATGAGGACCACCGGGATCGCAGCGAGCGACAGCAGCGCGGTGCCGACAATCACGCTTGCCGGGCTGCCGACGTCCATCATGTAGCCGAACACAGGCGGCGCCACGACACCGCCGATATTGAAGCCGGTGGTCACGAAGCCGAAAACCCGGCCGAACGCACCGGGCGGCGTCACCGCCCTCACGATCATGTCGCGCGACGGCTGGATAACGCCGTTGGCGAAGCCGGAAATCGCCATCAGCGAAATCAGGATCGTCGTTCCAAGGTCGATGAAGGCGATCGGGATCAGCGCCACGCCGCTCACGAACAGGCCGATCAGCGCAACGACCTCGTGGCGCTCGGTTCGCGACACCAGCCAGCCGCCGACCAGCACCGCGCAGGCGCTGAACATCAGGTAGACCGTGATGGCCGTCGTCGAAAACGACAGCGTCGTCCCCCGGAGCGCCTGGAGCGCGACGATGCCGTAATTCTGGGTGCCGACGGACACCGACGCGATCAGCATGAAGAAGATGAGGTTGAGCACGACCGGCCAGGTGGCGAGCACGCGCCAATCGCCGGCCGACGGCGCGGACTTGTCGGCCGCCTTGGCGCGCGCGGCTTCCCGGCCGCCGAGCGGCTCGCCCAACATCATGATGGCGACCGCAACGATCAGGCCGAGCAGCGCCGCGGCGACGAACGCCCCTCGCCAGCCCAGACTGGTCGCAAGAAAAACCATGGCCGCCGGGGTGATCGCGGTGCCCATAAAGCCGGCGAAGATATGGATCGAAAATGCCTGTCCGACCCGGCCGGCCGACACGCGATTGGACAACAGCGCATAGTCAGCGGGGTGGTACACCGTATTGGCGAGGCCGAGACCGGCGAACGCCACGCCAAACAGCAGAAAGACCGGTGCGGCCGCTGCCGCCGCGAGCGAAGCCGCGCCGAGCAACAGGCCTCCGACCAGCACCGTGCGCGCCGAGGTGCGGTCGACCAGAAATCCGGCGGGGGTCTGAAGGAGCGCGGAGATCACGTTGAAGACCGCGATCACCACACCGAGCTCGGTATAGCTCACCCCGAACTCCGCCCTGACGAACGGGAACACCGGAGGCAGCACCAGAATGAAGATGTGACTGACGAAATGCGCCGCGCCGACAAGTCCGATCACACGCAGATCGGTCGAGCGCGTTGGTCTGGCGTCGATGGTGGTCGGCGTCATGGAAAGGGTCCCGGCTGAGTGCCGGCATAGCATGAAGCGCTTGAATGGGGCATGCACTGCGCGAAGACGGGGTGCGCGGTTCCATGGCTGTTGCCGCGCACGCTTCGACATCCGCGGAGCACAAAGACCCCGACGGCATCGAAAGAGAGGGACGACGCACCGAGAGGCGCGGTCAGTCCGAATGTGCCACACCATTCGCAGACACGTTCACGCATCTGCGTGACCATCTGCACGGCATGGCCGCCTCTCGGCGCGTCGCTTGCGGCGTTCTCATTCCGGTACCGGGCCGCGCTTTGCCTCCATGCGCCGAAGTCGCGCATGGCGTCAGCCAGCTCCTGGCAGGGGTCCGTAGTGACCCCGGGCGGAGCCCCGGCACCGCCCGAGTGCGTGGCTTGCGAACCACGCCCGCAGGCGCCGCACCCTGCCCCACCTCGACGACGCCTCGCGAAGCGCCCCCTCATGGACAGGGTGACAGGAATATACTCCTTTTAGGAATTAAGTCAACACACCAAATACAGACCAGCCTCGTAAATTGCAATCTTGACTCACTACCACCTGCAATAG
>NZ_DATMRX010000116.1:0-2180 GCF_035565855.1 Pseudorhodoplanes sp. | reverse complement strand
ATGTCGTCCTCGCCGAGATAAGCGCCGGACTGCACCTCGATGAGGTTGAGGGGCATCTTGCCTGGGTTCTCCAGCCGGTGCATCGCACCGAGCGGAATGAACAGCGACTCGTTCTCGCCGAGCAGCACCTCTTCATCGTCGCGTGTGACCAAAGCCGTGCCGTTGACGACCACCCAATGCTCGGCGCGATGGAAGTGCTTCTGCAGCGACAGCTTGCAGCCGGGATTGACGGTAATGCGCTTGACCTGGAAGCGCTCGCCGACATGGATCTGCTGATAGTAGCCCCAGGGCCGGTACACGCACTGGGTCTGCGTCGCCGAGCTGTGGCCTTCCTGCTTCAGACGGGTGACGAGCTTCCCGACATCCTGCGAATTGTTCTTCGGCGTCACCAATACGACGTCCGGTGTCGCCACCACGACGAGATCCTCGACGCCGAGCGCGGCGACCAGCGGGCCATCGCCGCGCAGATAGCAGCCGCGACTGTCTTCGGCGATGACTTCGCCGATTTCGACATTATCGTCGGCGGTCTTGTCGCCGACTTCCCAGAGCGCCGACCAGCTTCCGATATCGCTCCAGTCGAAACGCGCCGGGACGACGGCGGCACGGTCTGTTTTCTCCAATACCGCCTTGTCGAGCGAGATCGACGGGCAGGCCGCCAGCGGCTCTTCGCGCAGCCGCAGGAAGTCGAGATCGAGCGATGCGGTCGCGACCGCGCCGCGCGCCGCCTTCAGCACCTCGGGGGCGTGCCGCTCCAGTTCGCGCAGGAACACACGAACCGGGAGCAGGAAAATGCCGCTGTTCCACAGGTAGTCGCCGCTGGCGATGAGTTCCGCGGCGCGCGCCGCGTCCGGCTTTTCGATGAATTCGCCGACTTCCTGGACGCCCGGCGCCGCCTCGATCGGCTGGCCGCTCTTGATATAGCCGTATCCGGTCGCCGGATGCGTCGGCTGGATGCCGAACAGGGAGAGCTTGTGATGCTCGGCCGCCGCAGCAGCGGTGTCGATGGTGTCGATGAAGGCGGCGTTGTCACGGATGAGATGGTCGACTGGCATCACTAGTAGTGTCGTATTCGGGTCGATCTTGTTGACGATCAGGGCAGCGACGGCCACCGCGACCGCGGTGTTGCGCCGGACGGGTTCCAGCACGATGGTCGAATCGGTGACGCCGAGCGAGCGCAACTGCTCGGCGATGACGAATCGATGTTCCTCATGCGCGACCACCAGCGGCGCCGTGAATTTGTTGCGGTCCGCTACGCGCATCGCGGCCTGTTGCAACAACGTGTGCTCACCGATCAGCGACAGGAGTTGCTTCGGATAGGTTTCGCGCGATAGCGGCCACAGCCGCGTTCCGGCTCCACCGGACAGAAGGACCGGCACCACGAGGCCGTCTTTCAGATCGATCTTCTTCTTCGTTGGCGCCAACAGTTCGCGCAGGGCCATGTTGTGCATCCTTTTCTGAGGTGACGCGTGCAATGAAATTTGTGGCGACGAGAACCTGCGCAATGTCTGCGGCAATAAAAGGTCGGAGCGCGAGAATAGCCACAATGCGCGAGGCGGCGGTCTCCACGGATGTCGCGCAGCGCTTCATGCGGCTGACGGAACGAACCGGTCATAGAACTGTTACCTAACGCGAAGTTCCGGACGCTTTGCGTGAATTCGCGGCAGTTCGCCAAATGAACGGGCACCAAGGCAACGTCCGTGTGCCGAGAACATAAGCAGCCAAAGGGCGGGGGCGCCGGTGGAGTCATTAATACAACGACTGTTTCCTCCCGGTTGCCTGGTGGTGCCTTCTGCGTCGGTTCCGAAGGCGCAGCGCTTCGTCGTGATTCCGGGCGACGACGGTCCGCGCTGGATTGCGCCGCTCGATTGGAACCTGTCCGAGAAGGTGCTGCGGCAATGGTCGCCAATCGCGCGCGCGTCGCGGGCCAAGTGGCGGCTCGCGATGATTGCGCACCGTCTGCAATGTATCCGACATATCCCCGGCGCAGCCGTCATCGGCATCGCCAATCTCGACCGGTCCGCCTGGGCACATGTCGGCGTGACCGGCGAGAGCCAGATCGTGCCCGTGATCTATGTCGCCCGCCCGTCGACGACGCAGAAGGCGGTTATCAGCCTATTGTCGGCGGAGAGTGGCGAGATCGATCGCGTCGTGAAAGTTGCGCTGGGCTCGCACGCTTGGTC
>NZ_DATMRX010000115.1:0-17523 GCF_035565855.1 Pseudorhodoplanes sp. | reverse complement strand
CGCTGGCGCGCGGCGAAGCGACGTGATTACTAGTCACGATAGTGAATATTAATTGTTGCTATCTGATTTCCGAAATGACGACCAACCCATCCAAGAAATGCTTCCATCAATCGCGACTCCTGATCGTGCAGTCTTGAAGTCACCTCTGCAGTAATTATTCCTGAAAGAGCTTTTTGTAACTTCACCGAGCCCTTGTAATTTTTGTGCTGCCATTTCGTCGAATTGGCCGTTCGCGAAACGCGGAAAAACGTACCTTTGTTGGCCTTTCGAATTGCGGCCTCTTTCTTCACTATTGCCCCGTAAAGGCGACCGGAATCCCACGGTACGATCTGGATTATTTTCATGATAACCTCACGGCATTACTTGCTAATCTAGAAATTGTGCAACACTCCGACGAAATCGGCAAACGCATGGGTTGTGAGGTTGATTTGAATTACATTGGCGCGCGTGGCGAAGCGACGTGATCGCACCGGCCCATGCCCTGACCGAGCTTGCCGACACGTTGCAGCCCGGCGAGCGCGTCCTCTACGCGGTCCGGCCGGACACCATCGTCACATTGCGCAACAAGCTGTTCCTCTGGTGGATCGGCATCCCGTGGTGCGCCGGGACCCTTAGCCTTTATTTCGCCGGCCGCGCGTCCGCCGCGATCGCCCTGCCGCTCGCGATGGTCGGCATCGCCATGGTGGCGGCGCCGATCATCATGGCGATCGATGCCCGCTCTACGATCTATGCGATCACCAACAAGCGCGCGCTGATCGCACGCAAGGGGATACGGCCGGATTTTCTGAGTTGCCCCTTCGAGCGCATGGATGCAGACTTCGAGATCCTGACCGCCGGCAAGAAGGGAGGGCATCTGTATTTCGCGTCGGGCATGCCGACGCGGCATCGCGACGTCGACTATACCGGCAAGCTGGCATTCCGCGATCTCGCCGATCCACAGGAGGCCGCAAGGCACCTGCAGGCGGCGCGAAACGGCCAGCCAGGCACGGTATGATCCGCTCGCTCCGAATCATCGTCTGATCTGGAATAGGTCCAAACTATCTTCATGAAGCGGATTCTCGTGGCAGCCTATCTCGCTGCCCTCTTCACATTGCCGAGTGGCGCTGAGAGCAGCGGCGCCCAGAAGAAGCTCGAAACGCTCGATCCTACGACGCGGCTGGAGCAGGTCTGCGCCATGGAGACCATGGCGCGCGTTCACAAGGACAACAACCCGCACCGCCCCGACCGCGCGATCATCTACGCACTGTCCGCGCCGGTCCTCAAAGGCGACACCGTGACCGGCACCGGCGGCGCGTTCCGCAGCAGGGGCAAGTGGTACCAGTATTCCTTCACCTGCAAGGCGACGGCCGACCACACCGCCGTGTCGTCCTTCTCCTACAAGATCGGAAACCCGATTCCGGAAGATAAGTGGGAAACCTACGGGCTCTATTGACGCTCGAAGGGGCAAAACCCGCTGATCGCGCGGACAGGGTTTGCCGCCGCCCGCCCCTGTGTTAGGCGACGGCTCCGCTGCAAGCTGCCGATCGAGAGCCGCCGATGATCCCCCGCTACACCCGCCCCGAGATGGCGGCCATCTGGTCGCCCGAACAGAAATTCCGCATCTGGTTCGAGATCGAATCGCATGCCGCCGACGCCATGGCCGAGCTCGGGCTGATCCCGAAGGACGCGGCAAGGACGATCCGCGAAAAAGGCAGCGCCGCCACCTTCGATGTGGCCCGGATCGACGCGATCGAAGCCGAAGTGAAGCACGACGTCATCGCGTTCCTGACCCATCTCGCCGAAATCGTCGGCCCCGAGGCGCGCTTCGTGCATCAGGGCATGACCTCATCCGACGTGCTCGACACCTGCCTCTCGGTGCAGCTCGCGCGCGCGACCGACATCCTGATCGCCGATACCGACAAGCTTCTCGCAGCGCTCAAGCGCCGCGCATTCGAGCACAAGTTCACGCCGACCATCGGCCGCTCGCACGGCATCCATGCCGAGCCGACCACATTCGGGCTCAAGCTCGCGCAGGCCTATGCCGAATTCGATCGCGCGAAGGAGCGCCTGATTGCCGCGCGCAAGGAGATTGCGACCTGCGCGATCTCGGGCGCCGTCGGCACCTTCGCGCAGATCGATCCGCGCATCGAGCAGCATGTCGCGAAAGCCATGGGGCTGACGGTCGAGCCGGTGTCCACCCAGGTCATCCCGCGCGACCGCCATGCGATGTATTTCGCAACGCTCGGCGTTGTCGCCTCCTCGATCGAGCGGCTCGCTACCGAAATCCGGCATCTGCAGCGCACCGAGGTGCTCGAGGCGGAGGAGTTTTTCTCGCAAGGGCAGAAAGGCTCCTCGGCCATGCCGCACAAGCGCAACCCGGTGCTGTCGGAGAACATCACCGGTCTTGCCCGCATGGTGCGCGCCTATGCGTTGCCGGCGATGGAAAACGTGGCGCTCTGGCACGAGCGCGACATTTCGCATTCCTCGGTCGAGCGCATGATCGGCCCCGATGCAACGGTGACGCTCGACTTCGCGCTCAACCGCCTCGCCGGCATCATCGACAAGCTGGTCGTGTACCCTGAGAATATGGGGAAGAATCTCGATCGCCTCGGGGGCCTCGTGCATTCGCAGCGCGTGCTGATCGCGCTGACCAACAAGGGCGTCTCGCGCGAAGAGGCCTACCGCATCGTGCAGGACAACGCGATGAAGGTCTGGCGCGGCGAAGGCGACTTCCTCGCCTTCCTTCAGGCCGACCCGCGCGTGACCGCCAGGATGAGCCCGGCCGAGATCGCCGAGAATTTCAATCTCGACTACCACTTCAAGCATGTGGACACGATTTTCCGCCGCGTATTCGGAGAAGCCTGAACTCACGCGCCGCAGGATCGTCAGCCCGCTTCGGTTGTCCGGATCTTGATGTCCGACGTCAGGGTGCGGTGCACCGGGCATTTGTCCGCGATCTCGAGGAGCCGCTTGCGCTGGTCGGCGTCGAGAGGGCCCGTGAGCGTCAGCACGCGCTCGATGCGATCGATCTTGCCTTCCCTGGTCTCGCAGTCTTCGCAATCGGCGGCGTGGATGCGCTCGTGCGTCAGCTTCACCGAGATGCGTTGCAGCGGCAGGCCCTTGTGGTCCGCATAGAGTCGCACCGTCATCGACGTGCAGGCGCCGATGCCTGCCAGCAGCAGATCATACGGACCTGGCCCAGAATCGAGCCCGCCCTGCGCAACAGGCTCGTCCGCCAGCAGCGAGTGCCGGCCGACGCTGATCCTCTGCTGAAATTTTCCGTCCCCGGTTTCCGTGACGGTGACGCCCTCGGATGCCGCGAGATTGTCGCTCGGCATCGCTGCATCGAGATAACGTTCCGCCCAGGCGGCGATGACATTGGCGACATAGGCCGCATCGTCCTTGCGACTTAAGAGATGGTCGGCGCCGGTCAGCGACACGAAGCTCTTGGGATGCTTGGCCGCGATGAAGATCGCCGTCGCATTGTCGATGCCGACCACCTCGTCAGTCGGCGAATGGAACACCAGAAGCGCCTTGTGCAGCCTGGCGATCCGTCCGGACTGCTTCTGCGATTCAATGTCGTCCAGGAATTCCCGGCTGATGTGAAACGGCCGTCCGCCCAGCGAGACTTCGATCCTGCCGGATTGGCGAATGGCATCGATGCTGTCGCGGAACATATGCGTGACATGCGCCGGATCGGCCGGTGCGGCGATCGTCACCACGGCGCGCGCCTCTTGGATGGAATCCGCCGCCGCTAGGATCGCAGCGCCGCCGAGGCTGTGCCCGATCAGGATCGCCGGGGCGTGCCCCTGTTCGCGCATGTGCCGCGCTGCCGCAACGAGGTCCGCGACGTTCGACGAAAAGGTGGTGTTGGCGAATTCGCCCTCGCTGGAGCCGAGGCCGGTGAAGTCGAAGCGCAGCACCGCGATCCCGAGCGCCGTCAGCCCGGCTGCGATCCTTTTCGCGGCGTGAATATCCTTCCCGCATGTGAAGCAATGCGCGAACAGCGCATAGGCACGCGGCTTGCCGGCCGGACGGTCAAGCAAGGCCGATAAACGCTCGCCACGGTCGTTCAGAAAATCAAAACGTTCGGCGGGCACATGCTCCTCCGTGCTTTCGATGACCAGGAAGCCGCGGGGGCAAGTGTAGCGCCAAACAGCGCGATTGCGCACGGCTCCCCTTTGCCGGTCGCGGATGGCATGTCAGAAACAGAGCCGCTCACCAATCAAGGATCACCGACGACATGACGAAGAAAGTCAAAAGGGCGCGCAAGTCGGCCGCTCTTCCCGCCCCGCGCCTGACGATTCCGGCCGAAAGCACCCTGTCGCCGAAGCAGAAATCGCTTTTGAAGGACATCCGCAAGACACGCGGCTCGGGTCCACTCGGCGGTCCATTCGCCGTTTTCCTCCAGGCGCCGGAATACGGTGACCTCGCCCAGAAGCTCGGCGCCTTCTGCCGTTACAAGACCTCGGTGCCACCGCGTCTGTCGGAATTCACGATCCTCGTCCTGGCCCGCTTCTGGCGCTCGCAATACGAATTCTGGGTTCATGCGCCGATCGCGCAGAAAGCCGGCGTGAAGGCGGCCACCATCGAAGCGTTGCGAACCGGGCGGACGCCGCGGCTCGGCAAGGAGGAGCGTGCGATCTACGACTTCATCGCCGAGCTGCACAAGACGAAGCGGGTCGCCGACAAGACCTACGCACGCGTGCACGCCCTGTTCGGCGATGCCGGCATGGTCGAGTTCGTCGGGATCCTTGGCTATTACACGCTTGTTGCGATGACCCTGAACGTCTTCCGGGTGCCGCTGCCCGAAGGCCAAACCTATCCGTTTGCAGAGCCACGGGGCGCGTGACGATCCGATAGAGGAGCGGACAGCGGCGCCGATTCATACCGTCACGTCGCAATGCGCGGTCGATTACGGTATTGCGTTGCCGCTGTCGCGCTTCTTTGATCAGCTATTCCGAAATTGCGGTTGCATAGCCGTTGTTTTGAACGATGGTCGTCGGGCTTGAGTCTTACCGGGGGACCATCGTGATGAAAAAATTGCTCGCCGAATTCATCGGCACATTCACACTCGTGTTTTTTGGCTGCGGCGCCGCAGTGATTGCGGGCATGGGCAGCGGACCGACGGCGATCGACATCGCCGGAATCGCCTTTGCGTTTGGCCTTGCCATCGTCGCGATGGCTTACGGCATCGGGCCGATCTCCGGCTGTCACGTCAATCCTGCGGTGAGCTTCGGCGTCCTCATTGCCGGCCGCATGTCCGCCGCCGAATTCGTCGGCTACGTGATCGCCCAGGTTCTCGGCGCACTCGCAGGCGCGGCGGTGCTCTATCTCATCCTGTCCGGCAAGGCCGGCGGCTGGAATGGCGGTCTCGGCCAGAACGGCTGGGGCGCAGGCTATCTCGGGCAATACAACGTGACCTCCGCCTTCGTGTTCGAAGTCGTGGCGACGTTCCTGTTCCTCGTCTGCATCCTGGGTTCGACCCATGGCAGAGCGCCCGTTCACTTTGCAGGCTTGGCGATCGGATTGACGCTGACGGCAATCCACATCGTCGGCATCAACGTGACAGGTGTGTCGGTCAATCCCGCGCGCTCGATCGGGCCGGCTCTGGTCGGCTATGGCAGCAATCCGGCCGCGGTCGGACAGCTTTGGCTGTTCATCGTCGCACCGCTGATCGGAGCCGCGGTGGCGGGCGTGCTGTTCAAGTCCGGCATGCTGGAGCCCGATCCCTCCTGATCCCGGGAGCGGTGTCCGTCCGGGCCGGTTCGTGCTAACAAGGCCTGGCAAGAGCGGACCACGGGATGCCGGACCACATGTCATCAGCGACTGACGACGATCGCGTCGTCAGTCTGCAGACAAGGCGCAGATATCAGCCGGGACAGAGCGGCCGGCAACCGCACGTGCCGTCGGTCGATCTCGATAAATTCGAACAGAGCGACGAGCCGGACGACTTCCGTCACCGCATGGTTGTCAATGTGATCGCGTTTCTGTTCGTCGTCGGCCTCGTGGCCGCCGGCGTCTGGCTCGCCGATACCATCACCACCTTGCGCAAGACGCAGGATTGCGTGCTGACCGGCAAACGCGGTTGCGGGCCGGTCGAAACCACAGGGCCGTCGCGCTAGTTATTGCCGCGCAAGGCCGCCAGAAGCACTCGCGCGCGAAATTGTCACTGGCGCAAGTCCGGAAAAGCCGAGCGCCGCCGCGGCACGCGGCGACAGGTCGATCACACGCCCGCGCACGAAGGGCCGCGGTCGTTGATCCGCACCACCACCGCTTGCCGTCCTTCCGCCGCCGTGTTTGTCGCCCTTGAAGCCATAGACCGATGCGATTCCGTCCATGGCGCCGGCCGGACTAAGCCCAATGAAGAGAAAAAGCGCTCCGCCCGCTGCCTGGCCAATCATCCGCTTCTCTCATCGCAATGACGATGACGAAAGCGCGTGAAGCCCGGTTCGTTCCCGGATGGCGGAAGATCCGGTCAGGCGAGGATCGCCGCCGTCGTGCGCGGTACGACCGTCCTGAATGACTAAAGATGGAGCCTGTCGCCGGCCACGCATCAGCGCAGCCGACCGTGGTCAGACGAATGTCAGAAGCGCAAAGCCGGCTTCTGCCCGTTCTCGGACGTTGCCGGGGCGCGCCTGACCCGCGTTTCGGACGTCTGCGGCCGCGCCACGGTCGACGGCTTCGCCGATTCGCTGGTGCTTCCGGTGGTCGCCGGCGCAGCTGCCGGGCTCACCGCCGCAGTGGCGGACACGCCGACCGGCTTCACCTGAGGGGCGACGGCCGCATTCGGGCCGGGAGCGGCTGGCGCCGCAGCGGGCGGAGCATCGCCAGAAACAGGCTTCACCGCCGGAGCTTCGGGCGACGCCGCAGGCCGCGTCCGTGGGGCCGGCGAGGCCTCGTCGACCGGACGCGGTCCCCCGCGCGACCGAATGACGCCCTGGATGCGCGAAATCACCATCGCATGCAGACGCGCGGACTTGTCGATGTCGATATGTCCGTAGCCCTGCCCGCTGACGTCGACATTCTGGAGCTGACCACGGAAACCGTTGCCCCGCCGCATATAGGCGTAGTCGCGCTGTGTCAGGTTATAGACTTGGCCGACATTCGACGAAGCCGCGAACGAGCCGGTGCCATCGAACGGGACCACGAGCGCGACCGGCACGCCCTTCTTGCCGAGATATTCAGCCATGTACATGACGGCATCGGCGCCGAGCGAATGGCCGACGAGGACCACCGGACCGTGCTGGCGCGCTTTATATTGCACCGCAATATTGTCGGCGAGGACCTGCCATTCGGAATGATTGTGAACGCTCGCGCTGATGCCCCTAGCCTGGATCTTGGACGCCAGATCGTCCATCCCCAGCGAGAAGATGTTCATCAGCCCGCGCAAAAGATACACGTGGCCGTTGGATTGCGGCGCGACTGTGCGCTTCTGCGAGGATTTGGGGGCCGATCGCTCAGTGGACGCCGTCGTCTGCGCCTGCGATGGCGCTGCCAGCGCCACGGCGGAAAGAACGATGGGCACAAGCAACCAACGCTGTCTGATCCCGGTCATTGGACCCGATGCTCCAGTCTTTTTGTTGATCGGGCCCATCCCTGAATCGCCCGCCATCGGGCTCAGGTTTACAACAGCCACCCGGCGGAACGCCACCTGACTACAAACCTTTCAATGTGAACATTTACCGGTGTTGCCGGTATGCCACGATCCGGATCAGTAGATTCCGGGGATCAGCCGGGCGGTCCGCCGCATGTATTCGCGATAATCGTCGCCGAAATTGTCGAGCATCATCTGCTCTTCCCGGCCGACCCGGAACAGGAACAGCGTTCCGAAGCCCACCAGTCCGGCCGGTCCGGCGATCCAGTTCGGCAGCAGCAGGGCCTGCGCTACGGCCCAGAGGAAGAAGGCCGTGTACATCGGATGGCGCACGTGCCGGTACAGGCCGTCGGTGACCAGCTTGTGCTGCTCGCGCACTTCGAGCGAATCCGACCAGTTTCGCCCAAGCTCCTTGTGGACGCGGTAGAACAGCCACAGCGCGACGGCGAAGATGATCGCCCCGAGCCAGGCCATTACGGGCTGGAACGGGTAATCAGAAAAATGCGGCCTCCCCGATACGACGTAGATGAAGGGGATGATGCCCAAGCCGGTGAAGGAGCAGGTCAGAAGGATTTTTTCTCGGGTCGTGCGGCGATCGAGCCGCGTCTTGGTCTTCCAAGAGCGTCGCTGATGCGGCCAGCGAATGATGAACCAGGCGACCGCCCCGATCACGAGAATCGTTTTGGCGATGGTGAGCGTCACGCTGTTCCCTCCGCATGAGTTGTATTGAGGCTGCCATCGGGCCCGAAGCTCGGCACCACTTTTTCAGGCGCGAACACCCGCATCTCGAGCGGCAGCGGCCCGCAGCAGATCATGTAGTAATCGTAGAAATACCGCTTCTCGTTGCCCATCACCAGTTGACGATGCAGGCGGAAGAAGTTCGCCTTGAACCTGCGATAGGTGGCCCGCTGCAGCATGTCGCGGATATGCACGCGCCGGATCAGGAAATTCGGACTTTGCGGTAACTTCATCGCCGCGAGCGGATCGACCTTATAGAACGAGATCGGATCGGCCATCGTCTGATATTCGATCCACATCACTCCTGGATGCGCGGAGACCCGCCCGACCATCTCGCGCAGCCATCCGGCTTTCGGGTGAAAGCCTATTTTCAGGAGCGAGGAGCCGGTGGACACGAGCCACAGCCGCTTGCCGCTTTTTCCGAATTCCGGGACGAGCTGCAGCGCCCGGTCGACCACCGCGACCTTCAGCGCGCAGCCGAGGCTGTGGGCCGCGAATACGACTTCGTCATAATCGTCGCGCCGCAAGACCTCCGCCAGCGCCTGCGCAAATCCTTCCAGGCGCGAATCGAAGCCTTCCCGCGACCGATGCACCAGTTGGTGCCCGAAAATCCAGTCGTCCATCATGTATTCGAGCAACACGAAGCGGCCCGGCCACATCATCAACAGGACGAAGACGCCGATCGCCGCCAGCGGCCCGGTGAGGATGGGCAGCGGCAGCCCGAGACCGACCAGCAGGGACGCGACATAGATCGAAAGTGCCACGAACCCGACAAGCAACGACACTGGGTAGGCGAAGAACAGCCCGTACCGCCAGTTGAACCGGAAGTACCGGAATGCCGTTCCGGTCAGGAGGAAATCGCCGAAGGCGGTGACGGCGAGCAGCAGGCGCCGCCAGGTCGGGCGCGCAAAGTCGGCGATGACAAAGTCGTCCCACAACAGTGAATTATATTCGGATTCGGTCTTCCAGTTCGGCCCCCCCGCGGCGATCCGCCATGTTCCGATCATGCGCCCGCGGTCGAGCTCCAGCGGGCCGACCTCCGTCGTCACCGACCAGGTTCGTTCCGAGCGGGCAAGCTCGCGAATATACCGTTCGTGTTGCCGCGCCGGGGGAATCGGCTCATAGCCGCCCAGGAAGAAAACACAGCGCTTTTTGACCTGCAGGTCGGTCATCGTCCATCGTGGCCGGGTTGCGGGCTGCTGGTTAGGGAATTGGCAGGCCCGACACAAGGCCGAAACGGACCGTACTGCCGTTGAACTTGCGGCCCGCCTTCGCTATAGGGCTTGCCAAACCCCGAAAGCGGCAGACTTAAGCCGTCCCTCCACTGGGCGTCCGCCGCCTGCCCGCGATCCTGAGAGCACCGATGTCCACTACTTTCGATAAAGTCGCCGATATCATTGCCGAGACGTGCGATATTCCCCGCGACACGATCACGCCGGACAGCCACGCAATCGACGATCTGAAGATCGATAGTCTCGATTTTCTGGACATCGCATTCGCGATCGACAAGGCTTTCGGGATCAAGCTGCCGCTGGAACAGTGGACTCAGCAGATCAACGACGGTCAGGCGACCACCGACCAATATTTTGTGTTGAAAAACCTCTGCGCCCGGATCGACGAATTGATCGCGGCCAAGAGCACCGCCTGAGACGCGGCCGAATGCGATTGTCGGTTCGTTCCTTCAGGCCGTTGCGAACAGGCGCAGGCGATCATGCGGCTTGAATATTTTCAGATGCTCGATCGGTTCGTCGAGGTGAAAGCCGACGAACGATGGATTCGCACGGAAAGCACCGTTCCGGACCAGAGCCCGGTCTTCGAGGGCCATTTTCCCGGCTATCCGCTGATGCCGGGGGTGCTCCTGATCGAAAACATGGCGCAAACCTGTGGATGGCTGGTGAGCGCGATCACCGGCTTCACCGGGCTGCCGGTGCTGGCGGGCGTCAAGGACGCCAAGGTGCGCGGCGCGGTGTTCCCCGGCATGCAGCTTTCGACCGAAGGCAAGATCGTTCACGACGGGTCCGGCTTCGCCATCGCGGACGGGAAGATTCGCTCCGGCGACACGCCGATTGCGGATGCGCGCCTGACCTACCGGCTCATCCCCTATCCGAGCCCGGAATTCCAGAACACCATGGTGACCTGGGCGCGGCAGCTCGATTTCCCGCTGGAGCAGTTCCGCAAGCCAGCCAGCCAAGGCCAAGGATGAAGCCGTGAGCGACCGCCAGGATGTCTGGATCACCGGCGTTGGACTTGTCTCCGCCCTTGGCGAGGGGCTCGATCAGCATTGGGACAAGCTGATGGCCGGCGGCCCGCCGTCCTATGACGACGAGACGTTCGCGCCGTACATCACCTTCCCGACCCAGCCGATCAATTTCGACAGCCAGATCCCCAAGAAGGGCGATCAGCGCCAGATGGAAGCCTGGCAGCGGATCGGCGTCTATGCCGCTGGGCTTGCGCTGACCGACGCCGGCATCGCCAAGAATACCGACATCCTCGACAAGACCGACATGATCGTCGCGGCCGGCGGCGGCGAGCGCGACGTCTCGGTCGACACCGCGATCCTCACCGACCTGCGCAAGATCGAGAAGCGCGACGCCTTCGTCAACGAACGGCTGATGAGCGATCTGCGCCCGACGCTGTTCCTCGCCCAGCTTCCAAACCTGCTCGCCGGCAACATCTCGCTGGTGCATGGCGTGGTCGGCTCCTCGCGCACCTTCATGGGCGAGGAAGCTTCGGGCGCCGATGCGCTGCGCGTCGCCCATGCCCGCATCGCGGCGGGGCAAAGCGAGATCAGCCTTGTCGGCGGCGCCTATAACGGCACGCGGTGGGACCTCGTCCTCCTGTTCAGCCTCGGCACGCCGCTGCTCGAGCCGCCATTCCGTCCGGTCTGGGATCGCGGACCCGAGGGCGCGCTGGCCTTGGCCGCGATGGGTGCATTCGTCGTGATCGAAAGCCGCGCCCATGCGGAAAAGCGGGGCGCAAAGCCGGTGGCGCGGCTGACCAGCGTGCAATCGAACCGCAATCCGCGACAGCCCGGCGATACCACCGCCACGTTGCTGGACGAGTGGAAGGCCATCGAATCGCTGGTGGATCGCAACGCCGGCGTCGTGATTTCCGGCGCGTCCGGCGCTGAACCCGCGACCAGGGAAGAGCATCAGGCGCTCGACACGATCGGCCTCCCGGTCCGCGCCACGGCCTCCTATATCGGCAACGGCATGGAAGCGCAGTTTCTGGCCAATATCGCGATCGGCTGTCAGGCGGTTCGTCAGGGCACGCTGTTTCCGGCCTATGGCAGCGGCGATACGGGCGAGACGCCGCCCGGCGGCGTTCGGCAGGCTGTCGTGACCAATGTCGGACACTGGCGCGGCGAAGGATTGGCGCTGATCGAGCGCATCGATTAGCGCATGATGCGGTAAGCTGAGTGGGGCCTCCCCTCCTCCGCTCGTCCCCGCCAAGGCGGGGACCCATAACCAGGAACGCTGGATTCCCGCTTGCGCGGGGATGAGCGAGTTCGGATAGGCTCCGTTCAACCGGACCACGCTCAAAGGAGATGCGAATGGCGGGCAAAGGATTGCGCGACAAGAAGGGCCGTCCGGTCGTTGTCATCACCGGCATGGGCATCGTCTCTCCCCTCGGAACCGGCAAGGAGGACAACTGGAAGCGCCTGACCGCGGGCGAATCCGGCATCCGCTCCATCACCCGCTTCCCGACCGAGGGCCTTCGCACGACGATCTCCGGCGCGGTGGATCACGTCTATGAAGACGGCATGGTGTCCTCGGAATTGTCCGAGAAGCTGGCCCGGCTCGCCGGCAATGAGGCGATCGAGCAGTCCGGCATCAGCAAGGGCGATTTTCCCGGCCCGTTCTTTCTGGCCTTTCCGCCGATCGAGATCGAATGGTCGCAACGCTATGCGCTCGCGGATGCGTCCGGCGCCAACGACAAGATCGAATATGCCGATCTCGTCCGCGCCGCGGGCAAGCCGCAATTCCGGCCCTTCTACGAGGAATCGAAATACGGCGTCGTGCCTGAGCGGCTCGCCGAGCATTTCGGCACCAAGGGCTCGCCGATCTCGCTGACCACGGCCTGCGCTTCGGGCGCGACAGCGATCCAGCTCGGCGTCGAAGCGATCCAGCGCGGCGAATGCGATGCGGCGCTCGCAATCGGCGCCGACGGATCGATCACCGCGGAATCGGTGGTGCGGTTCTCGCTGCTGTCCGCATTGTCGACGAACAACGCGGCGCCAGCCGGCGCCTCGCGGCCCTTCTCCAAGAATCGCGACGGCTTCGTGCTGGCCGAAGGCGCAGGCGCAGTCGTGCTGGAAAGCTACGACCACGCGGTCGCGCGCGGCGCGAATATCCTCGCCGTGGTCGAGGGTTGCGGCGAGAAGGCCGACAATTTCCATCGCACGCGTTCAAGTCCGGACGGCAAGCCGGTCATCACCTGCATGCGCTATGCGCTTGCCGATGCCGGGGTCACGCCCGCCGATGTCGACTACATCAACGCGCACGGCACCTCGACGCCGGAAAACGACAAGATGGAATATCTCGGCGTCTCCACCGTGTTCGGCGAGCGGCTGAAGGATATTCCGATCTCGTCCAACAAATCGATGATCGGCCATACGCTGACCGCGGCCGGCGCCATCGAGGCGGTGGTTTCGGCGCTCACCATCATCAACCAGCGGATTCCGCCGACCATCAATTATCAGGTGCCCGATCCGGCGATTCCGCTCGACGTGGTGCCGAATGTGGCGCGCGATGCCAAGGTGCGGCGCGTCATCTCCAACTCGTTCGGCTTCGGCGGCCAGAATACCTGCCTCGTCATCACCGGCGAACCGGCCTGAGGGCTTTCCCCGGGCCGCGGCGTGACACCCACCTCGTCCTGAGGAGGCCGCGCAGCGTCCGTCTCGAAGGACGGGGTGGCCCTCGCTGATCGCGCAGGGTTGACGCCCGCCTTGCCCCGGCGATAGGCAAGGCACCCGTTTCCTCCCCCATTGCACTGGAGACCAGCGCCGATGCGTGCGCTCGCCCTGATTGCCGACCGCAAGCTCGACCTCGTCGATCTTCCCGCCCCGCCGCCGCCCGGCGCCGGCGAGGTGCAGATCGCCGTGAAGGCGGTCGGACTGAACCACCTCGACCTCTGGGGCTATCGCGGCATGGCCTTCGCCAAGCGCGCCTTCCCGGTGGTGGTCGGCGTCGAGGCCGCGGGCGAAGTCGTGTCGGTCGGCGACGGCGTCACCAAATTCAAGGCCGGCGATCCGGTCGTGATGTATGGCGCGCTCACCTGCGGCAAGTGCAAGGCCTGCGTCGAGGGCCGCGACAATCTGTGCGAGAATGTCGGCGGCGTGATGGGATTCCATGTCGACGGCTTTGCGCGCGAACTCCTCAACATGCCGGAACGCCTCGTCATCCCGGTGCCGGCCGGCGTATCGATGCGGGACGCGGCCTGCGCGCCGGTCGCATTCTCGACCGTGCAGCACATGCTGTTCGACAATGCCAAGCTCCAGCCCGGCGAGACCGTGCTCGTACATGCGGCAGGATCGGGAATCGGTTCGACCGCGATCCTGATGGCGAAGGCGATCGGCTGCACCGTGATCACGACGGCGGGCGATGACGCCAAGCTGGAAAAGGCCAAGGCGCTCGGCGCCGATCACGTCATCAACTATCGCAAGGACCGGTTCGAGACCATCACGCGCAAGCTGACCAACAAGAAGGGCGTGGATGTCGTGTTCGAGCATGTCGGCGGCGAAGGCTTCAACGGCTCGCTGCTGGTGCTCAAGCGCGGCGGCCGCCTCGTCACGTGCGGCTCGACGGCCGGACCGACGGTGCAGATGAATCTGATGCAGCTGTTCCAGCAGCAATACAAGATCTTCGGTTCGTTCGGCGCGACCATGCAGAACATTCGCGAGAGCCTCGACAAGATGGCCGGCGGCATGAAGCCGGTCATCGACATGGAGGTGCCGCTGGAGCAGTTCGAAAAAGGACTGGAGCGGCTCGAGACGCGGCAGGTCTTCGGCAAGGTGATCGTCACGCTGTGATGCCCGCCGTCCTCAAGCCGTCGTTGTCGCCGCGCAAACGGGGACCCAAATTGCAGAGCGGTGGATATGGCACCCCGCGTCCGCGAGGACGACTGGCCTGATGCGCATCCGCATTCCGAACGCCGTCCGCGACGTCGTCGTCGGCAATGCCGCGGTCGGCATGATCAGGATGCTGCGCTGGACCGATCCACACCGGATGTCGGATTTCGCGGCCACCGTGATGCGCAAGGTCGGACCGAGGCTGCGCGAGCACAAGATCGGCCGCGCCAATCTGCGGATGGCCTTTCCGGAAAAGTCGGACGCCGAGATCGAAGAGATCCTGCTCGGCGTATGGGACAATCTCGGACGGCTCGGGATCGAATTCGCCCATCTCGACCGGATCTGGGATCACGATCCGGACAATCGCGGCAGCAGCCATATCGATTTCGATCCGGCGTCGGAGGAGCGCTTCATTCAGTTGCGCGATGACGGCAAGCCGGCCCTGGTGTTCGCTGCGCATCTCGCCAATTGGGAGATGCCCGCCCTGCCCGGCCCCGCGCACAACCTGCCGAGTGCGGCGGTCTATCGCGCGCCGAATATCGGCAAGGTCGCCGACATGGTGATGGCGACACGCGGCGTGAATATGGGGCGGCTGATCAAGACCGGGATGGACGGGGCCCTGAAAGCCGCCGAAGCGCTGCAGGAAGGCCTGCATGTCGGCATGCTGGTCGACCAATATTACGTGCGCGGCGTCCCGGTGACGTTTTTCGGCCGGCAGACCAACGCCAATCCGCTGCTGGCGCGACTGGCGCGGCAGATCGAATGCCCGATCCACGGCGTGCGGGTGGTGCGCAAGCCGAATTACCGCTTCTTCGTCGAACTGACACCAGAAATCCCTCCGGTGCGCGATGCCGAAGGCCGGATCGACGTGCAGGGCACGATGCAGGCGATCACAACCGTCGTCGAGGGCTGGATCCGCGAACACCCGGAGCAATGGCTCTGGCTGCACCGCCGCTGGCGCTAGCCCCTTGGCGGCTGGTCCGGGGCTCCGCGCCCCGGAATACCGGCGTTAGCGCCCCGTCTTCACCCGCGTCCAGAGCCGGTTGACCAGGCGCTGCGCCTTCTGATCGCGCGCGGTCACGACATAAAGGCGCTTCATCGTTTCGGGGTCGGGATACACCGCCTTGTCGTTCAGGATCGCCGGATCGATCAGTTTCTGGCTCGCCAGATTGCCGTTCGCGAACGCGACGAAATTGGTGTTCTTCGCCGCCACCTCCGGCCGCAGCATGTAATTGATGAATTCATGCGCTTCGACAACGTTGCGCGCGTCCTTGGGGATCGCGAAATTGTCGAAGAACATCTGCGCGCCGGTCGCCGGGATCACAAATCCCACTTCGACGCCGGCCTTGGCTTCCGCCGCCCGTTTCTGCGCCTGCTTGATATCTCCGGACCAGCCGACGACCAGACAGATCTCGCCGCTCGCAAGCGCGGTCAGATATTCCGAGGAATGAAACTTGCGCACCAAAGGGCGGACCTTCGCAATCAGGTCGGCCGCCTTGTCGAGATCGGCTTGCGCCGTCGAGTTGGGGTCCAGTCCGAGGTAATGCAACGCCGCCGGGATGATGTCGTCGGCGGAGTCGAGCATCATCACGCCGCAATCCTTGAACTTCGCAAGGTTCTCCGGCTTGAACACGATGTCCCAGGACTGAGGGACGGCGCCGCCAAGGATTTCCTTGGCCTTCTTGACGTTGTAGCCGATGCCGGTGGTGCCCCACATGTAATTGACGCCGTAGGCGTTGCCGGGATCGTAGGTCGCAAGCCGCTCTGCAATCTGCGGCCACACATTGCTCAGGTTCGGCAGCTTCGACTTGTCGAGTTTCTGAAACAGGCCGGCCTTGATTTGCCGCTCGAGAAAATATGCGGTCGGCACCACGACATCGTAGCCGGATTTGCCGGCGAGCAGCTTGGCTTCCAGCGTGTCGTTTGAGTCGAACGTGTCGTAGCGGAGCTTGATGCCGGTTTCCTTCGTGAAATCCTGCAGCACCTGCGGATCGACGTAATCGGACCAGTTATAGACGTTGAGGACACGCTGATTCTGCGCCATCGCCGGCGATGCGCAGGCGCACAGAACAATGGCGGCAGCCGCCGCGAGCGCGCGGGTCATTCGCAATAAAAGCATGTTTCGAACCTATCCGGTTTTGGTCGGCAGACCCGCCTCTTTCCAGGCAATGATCCCGCCTTCGAGATGAGAGTCATGGGGCAGACCCGCTTCCTGGGCGGCGAGCGATGCCGTCACGGAACGACGGCCCGAGCGACAGGCAAACACCACCTGCTTGAAACCAGGATCGGGAATCTGCGCCACGTCGAATGTGGATAACGGCACGACGACCGCATCCGGATAGGCTTCGACGGCGACCTCGTTCGGCTCGCGCACATCGACCAGCAGGATGCGGCCCTCGGCAATGCCACGCGCGACATCTTCCGGCTTCAGATTGTGCACCACCGGGGGCTTGCGGCTGAACCAGCTCATTCGACCTCTCCCGCTTACGGCTCCGAGAGGAACCACCAGGCGGCCCTCTCGTCAACCGGTCCGGCTGCAAAAGCAGCGCCGCCCGGCCTGGCGTCCGCCAAGCTGGACGGGCGCGCGCGCCGCGCTCCGGGACCGCCGGTTATTTCGCCAGCGGATCGGGCCTGACCTGGATCTGCACGGCCATCGGCCGTGCGCCCTTGCCGAGTTCGTTCAGCCACGGCGTGCGGTCACCGCTCGAACTCCACAAGCCGCGCCCTTTCCATCCCGCATTCGGATCGTCGATGCGCGCATCGAGCCCCTTGGCGTAGAAGCCCATGGGATAAGGCACGCGCATCAGGATCATCCTGCCGTCCTTCAACGCGACGAATCCGTCCTGAAGATTGGCGGTCGAGATCGGGATATTCTCGCCGAGGCCGACGGCGTTGTGCTGATCGACCCAGGTGTAATAGCTCGCCTCGGCGCTGTATTGCTCGAAACCTTCGAAGCCCGGCCCCGGATAGCGGTGCAGCGTGAAGCCTTCCGGACAATGATCGCCGGTCGCGGTCGGGCCGTTCAGCGGTCCCTTGCATTTACGCCGGTCGAACGCGATCAGATGGCCGCTCGAGCCTGAGCCCCATACGACGCCATCCTTGTCGATGTCGCCACCGCGCAGGCCGATGGCTTCCTTCG
>NZ_DATMRX010000114.1:0-2628 GCF_035565855.1 Pseudorhodoplanes sp. | reverse complement strand
CCGCAATTTCGCAGCTTCTTCTAACGTTTGTTCGTGACCAACGTGCCGAGAGGCGCGGTGGCGCGCCCTTATGGGCCGAAAACTCCGCAAAAGTCTGGCTGCGGCTATTCGGTGCTTGCCGCCGCGTTCAGGTGATGCGGTCGTATCCGTGATGACTTTGGCAAGGCGAAGCCATGTCAGCATTGTGCAAGAAACGGACATGACGGAAGGGCAACAGCTCACCGCAGGCGGCAGCGTTCCGAAAAAAATCAGGACGTCGCACGCAGCGTCTCGACCAGTCGCTGAGCGTCGCGGAAGCGCGCATCATTTGCACGCGCTCGCCCGAAAAAGCCGCGCCGCCTGGTCCTCCTCACGGGGAGGAAATCGCGTCCCGTCTGGACATCTTTCCGATTAGACGGTAACGTCAATAATTAAACATATAAGACGAAAGGTTGCAGGGATGGCGCAAGAGGCGACAGCTGGTTTCCGCAATGCTGGCTGGACCATGACCGGGCTGCCGGCGGACGTGATGGTCACGGTGCATCCGCTGCAGACGCAGGACGGCGCGGCAGTCAACGGCTTTCTCTATGCGAAGCAGTCGGCCGACACCGTGCTGTGCATCATGCATCCGCGTGAGTTCCTGGCGACCCACTATCTGGTACCGGACCTGGTGGCGGCAGGCTATGCCGTGTTCACCCAGACCGCACGTTCGGTCGGCAACGATATGCGGCTCGAACATGAGATCTCGCTGCTGGATGTCGCAGCCGGACTGAACTTCCTGAAAAATGCGGGCTTTAAGCGCATCATCCTGATTGGCAATTCGGGCGGTGCGAGCCTCTATGCCTTCTACAATCAGCAGTCGTTGAAGGACGGTGCGAGCCGATTAGAGAAGACGCCGGGCGGGCGCCCGACCGGGCTTGCTGAAGCCTCCATGCCGGTCGCGGATGGCGTGGTGTTCGTGTCTCCGCATCCGGGGCAAGGGCAGATTCTGCTCAAGTGCATCGATCCTTCGGTCGCCGACGAGAACGATGCGCTCTCCGTGAATTCGGCGCTCGACTTCCTCGATCCTGCCAACGGCTATCGCGAGGGGCCGGAGGGTTCGCGCTATTCGGCGGAATTCATCGAGAGCTTCCGCAAGGCGCAGTCGGAGCGGGTCGCGCGGCTCGATGCGGTCGCGCGCAACATGATCAGCGAGCGGCTGTCGGCGCGCAAGCGTGCGAAGGAGAGCGGTTCGTCCGCGGATCGCCGCAAAGGCGCGCACACCGCCGTGATGACGATCTGGCGCACAGACGCGGACCTTCGGTGCTGGGACCCTTCGATCGATCCATCCGACCGCAAGGTCGGTTCGGTATGGGGCAAGGATCCATTCGCGACCAACTACGGGGCGGTCGGCTTCGCCCGCTTCTGCACGCCGGAGGCGTGGCTCTCGACCTGGTCGGGGCATTCCTCGCGCGCCAACCTGTTCGAGACCGCGAAGGCCGTCGAACAGCCGTGCCTGCTCATCGATTACACCGGCGACAATACGGTGTTTCCGGCCGACTGCGCGGCAATCTTCGACACCATTGCATCGAAGGACAAGATCCGCGAGCGCTTCCGCGGCGACCATCACGGACGGGCGCTGGAGAAGGGCGAGGAGCCGGGCCGCGTAGCCGCCGCCAAGGCGATTGTGAACTGGCTGAAGGAAAAATTCGGCTGAGACGGTTCTCAGCCGAATTCATAAGCCGAACTTTCAGAAAAAGAATTTCAGCGGCGTCTAGACGCCGAGCACCGGTTCATTGGTCGGTGCGAGCCGGATCGATTCCGACGTGAACGAGGTGATCTTGCCGTCCAGGCCGCCGGTTAGGCAGCCGAACCAGACCGCCTCGCCAAGCCCGGTCGCATCGCGCTTGATCTCGATCTCGCAGTCGAATTCGACATAGCGATAGCCGGCGATGACCGGATGGACACGGCAGCGCTCATGCTGTTGCGCTGCGCGCACGAGCGGCGAGAACTCCGGGACGTCGAGAACGTAGAACCCACTCATGACGCAGCAACCGGCTCCGCTTCCTGCTGGCGCTTGCGCACGAAATCGGCTTTGGCGCGCCAGAGCTGTTCAATGCTGGTCCAGCGGCCGCTGTCTTCCAGCGTCAGCGCCGCATCGATGGTCATGTTAGCATCGACCGCGTCGAGCTCTTCCATGTCGCGCAGCGAGCGTGTGATCTCTAGCGGATAAAAATTCGGGTCGCGAAAATAGATCGACTCGAGGATCTCATGCTTGACGAACTGGCTGACGCGAACGCCCTTGTTTTCGAGCCGCTTCTGCCATTCGAGCAGTTGCTCTTCGGTCTCCACTCGCCAGGCGGTGTGGTTTGCCATTGCCATGTAGCCCCTTGGAACCACCAACTCCGGCGGCTGCTGTGTGCCGATGTAATAGAAGAAGGCGATGGTGCTCTCGTTGCCGCTATCGAAGAAGAAGTGAATAAAGTCGGCGTGCTCCTCCTTCTCGCGCCCCCAGCCCTTGGCGGTGATGGCGTGCACCAGTGGCAGTCCGAGAATGTCGCGATAGAATTCTACGGTTTCGCGTAGCTTCCATGTCGGCCGCGCAGTGTGGTCGACGCCGTGCAGCGACAGGCGTCCGGACAGGGACGGGGCGAGATTGGTCATCGCGGA
>NZ_DATMRX010000113.1:0-54963 GCF_035565855.1 Pseudorhodoplanes sp. | reverse complement strand
CAGGTTTGTATTGGCCGCCGATAGCCACGAGATTAGCGGCATTTAAACAAATCCGCCCCCGCTTATACCGGACTTACACCCAACCAGATGCACTCCAACTAAGTGCTTAATATTTCTTGGCGCTCCCTAGGGGAATCGAACCCCTGTTTCAGCCTTGAGAGGGCCGCGTCCTAACCGCTAGACGAAGGGAGCGTGCGCCCTCAGATAGCCGCGATCCCCGGCGCGCGCAAGCCAATGCGTCAGCCCGGCGCGCGCGGCCGGGGAAGGCGCCGCGCAAGGCGCGATCATTTTATCTGGTCGCGGAAGCGGCCGGAGGTCTTGCCGGCGTCCTTCTTCACGCCGGCGCAGATCGCCCGCAGCGCCTGCCATTCCTGCTCGCTCAGGATCGGTGCGCCGGTTTCGCCGCGATCCGCGGCCTTCATGCGCTCGAGCCGATCGGCGCTGAGCGGATGGCTGTCGATCACGGTGGCGACGCGGCCGCCGCCCGTCACCCGGACCAGAAATTCGCCCATCGGCTGCGGCGAACGGCCGAGCCCGGTCATCGCCTTCACCGTGAAGCCGTCCGCCCTCGTCTCGGCCTCGCGCGAATAGGAGGCGTCCACCATCATCCGCGTTGCAAGCAGCACCGCGCCGCCGCCGGTGACATCGCCGAACAACAGGCCGATCAGGAAGGATGAGCCGCCGGTCTGGATGATCTTGCGCAGGCCGTCGCGATTTTGGGCATGGCCAAGTTCATGCGCCATCACGCCTGCGACCTCGTCGACGTTTTTGGCGCGCTGTAGAAGTCCGTCCAGCAGATAGACCTTTCCGCCCGGCAGCGCATAGGCGTTGACGGTGCGGGATGACAGCACGTGCGCTTCCAGCGCGCCGTCGAAGCCGCCGGCCTGTTTGAGCTTGGCCATCATCTTGTCGAAGGCCGCCTGGCCCTCCGGCTGCGTGCAGTTTTCCCCGCCGAAGATGGCGCGCGCCTGCCGGTCGACCGCTTCGCCGACCCGCTTCTCCACGGCATATGGCACGAGCGGCGCGAGGCGATCCGCGAGCAGCGGAATGCCATAGATCGTGACCAGGATGATTGACAATGCGGCGGCAACCGACCAGCCGACGATACGCCAGGTCTGCGTCCCGCCGCGGCCGGCATCGAGCTGTGGCAACCGCGCGGCGACCTGTTCTGCGGCTTGCGGATCGGCGATCTCAAGCCGCGCCAGCGGCAGCGCGCTCATGCAGGACAGACGCAGCGCCCGCTTGCCGTCGGCGCGCCGCACATCGGCATAAGGCCAGGTGGCGACCACCGCGCCGTCTTCCAGGATTTCGAGCGCGTCGCCAAAGCGCAGCGTCACGCTGCGCTTGCGGTTCGAGGTGCCGTCGAAGAACACGGCGGGCGTGTCTTGCGTCGCAGGCGTATCGGGCGTTTCGGTCATCGATCCATCGCCATCGTTACGATCCGTCATTGCGATACGATCCGTCATTGCGCGCGAAGCGAAGCAATCCATGGACGGCAGGTGAGTGATCGCTTGCGTCCACCCTACCCTCCGCTCATTCCCGCGAAAGCGGGAATCCAGTTTTCCTGATTCTGGGTCCCCGCTTTCGCGGGGACGAACGGAGCTAGTTCTTCCGGCGCGTTCCGATCAGAACCCGTCGATGTTCCGATCAGAACCCGCCGATATCGAGCGAGTCCGCGAAGCCTTCGCCGATCGCACTCGCCGCATCGCCCAGCATGGCAATGTTGTCGGCCGCGGCGATGTTGTGCACCACGCTGGTCTCGGCGATCTTCGCCCACAGGTCACGCACCAGATAGACACGGAAGATCACGTTGAAAGCGAGCGCGGTAACGAGATAACCAAGCCCCATCGCGATCAGCACGAACGGGTTGCCCATCACCGCTGCGGCCTTGGCCGCATCCTCGAGGCCGCCGCCGATCGTCTGATGGCCGATCGCAAACACCGCGCCGAACCAGAGCGACATCACGAGGAAAGCGAGACACAGCCATCCGATGACCTTCCAGTAGAAGCCCATCAGGTCGGCGATATCGAGATCGCTTTCGAACCGCACCGCGCCGAAGCGCATGCCGTTCACCCACCAGCGCCACTCGACGGCCTTGAACATCGCCCAGAGGAACGGGACCGGGAAGATGAAGATCGCGGCCGGCCACATCAGCAGCCACAGCCACCAGGCCTGCTTGAAGAACTGGCCGCCGGTGCCCTCGAACGAGCCCTGCAGCGTGCCATATGAGGTGTATCGCATCTTGAAGCGCTCGAGCGCAGCCGCGCGCCAGGGCAGCGCAAGGCCCAGCGTCGCCCACACCCAGAGCGTCCAAAGCGAGGCGCGCCAGGCATAGGACCATCCCGAGCCGCCCATATTGAAACGCACGCCGCGCCACACCGTGCGCGTCACGCGATAACGCCGCGCCCGATACAGCGCGAATTGCGTGAAGACATAGAGGAAGGCAACCAGCGGGATCGAGGCGAAGGCCTGCACGCGCTCGGCTTCAAGGCCAACGAAGAAATAGGCGACATAGACCGGCATCAGGATCGCCATCGCGACCAGGAAGCCGATGAAAAGCTCTTTGGCTGTGCCGGTATATTCCGCGGCGTCGCCATGCACTTCGGTATGCGACCACAGATGCCGCCGGATGTCGGTCGCAAGCCAGAAGCGATAGAAGCCGAGCGATACGAGTTCGAGCAGCGCGCCGCGAATGACGAGCTTGCGAAATTCGGGCCGGTCGCCGGTAAAGGCGATGGCCTGCGCGACCGGCGCGATGTCCTCGCCCTGCTCGCCACTTCGGCTTTGCGCGATCAGCGGAACGGAAAAAGGTTTGTGCATGACGGCCACGCGCTCCTGATCGGGGCCCGTCTCGGGCCGCGTGCGTTCAGGCGGGCAATCACCCGCAGGGGTCACGCCCCCGTGCATGCGTCGTCACTCGTGAGGAAAGGGTTCAAGCCACGCCCCTTTTCCGGAAATCGCTCGTCGCTCTGGAGCTAAGCCCACATGGTTGACGAATTATGGTGGAACTTTGCTCTTGCGCCGGATCGTCCCCTGGACGAGCGCTCAGACAGAAAAATTGCTGACACAGCGGAGCCCTATATCGAAGCGGTTAAAGCGTCCGCTTGCGGGGCACCGGATATTCGACCTTGCAGCTCTTGCACCGGAAGATGTCGGTGACCTTGGCAACCGCCTTGTGAATGTCCTGTGCAAGCTCGGTCGCGCTTCCGCAAACCGGGCACGGCGGCGTCAACGGATTCAAATCGCCGGCAATAATGTCGGACATGCAAAAGCCTCCTTCTGCTCGCGCGCAGGACCGGTGTCTCCGCTGTTCGGAAAAGCCGTCCGAATGGACGTGCAGAATTAACGCGAGCGGACGAATTCGGTGCCCGATCACATTCGCTAAAAATCGGCGTGAGGCAGGGGAACAACGTCGCGTGACGTTACGGGATGGGGCGCGAACGGCGAGCCTAAGGGTCGCTACGCACGCGATCCGTTCTTCGGGCTATAAAAATGAGGAGCGTGGAAATCGAAAGCGCGCCGGTCAGCGCTTGCTTTTGCCGGTTGCTTTCCTTGCGGCCGGCTTCTTCTGCCCGGTCGCGTTCGCTTGTGCTTGCGCAGCCGCTGCATCGCGTGCGATGCGTGCGGCCTTCAACGCCGCGATCCGATCGACAGCGGCATCCTGCTGAGCGCGGTATTCCCTCATTGCCGCAAGCTTGTCGGCTTCAGTCTGCTTGTCGGCCATGAGCGATCCCTCAATGCGATCAGATCAATCGAGTCTGCCCTTCGCGGGGAAATGTACGAAGGGCAGAGCCTGCAAGCGGCGCAGTCACAAGACTTGTCGCCGCCCGATCGGAGCGGATCCCGCCAGTTCATCCGTGGCTCAAGATCCGCCTTTGGCGCACGCTGTCGCGTGCGCAGCGCAATCCGCGATTAGGCGGCGCGCAGATTGTCCGCCGAGGACTTGCCGGTCTTGCGATCGGCACGGAGTTCGAACGAGACCTTCTGGCCTTCGTTCAGGCCGTGCATGCCGGCGCGTTCAACGGCGCTGATGTGGACGAACACGTCCTTGCTGCCGTCGTCCGGCTGAATGAAGCCGAAGCCCTTCGTTGCGTTAAACCACTTCACGGTTCCCGTCTGCATGGGAGCCAATCCTTATATATGCGTGTATAGAGCCGCGCGCGAACGCGGCTGGTTCGTTCTCGAGATTTTGGGATGAATGTCGTTGTCAGGCGCCGCTCGACCAGCGAGTGATGCGCAAGGCCAAGTCGTTCGGCCGAAAGCTCGAACCACCCATATAGCGGTAAATCCGGCGAATTACAATCGCAGCTCAGCCAAATAACGCCGAGCGCGAAACAAAGTTAGCGTTCCCCAAACCTCATCGCTCCTCGACGAAGCGCAGTCGCCCCACCGGCTGCAATGTGTTGGCGTCGAACGTGCGGATTTCGACGGTGCCGCCGACATCCACGGTCACCACCACGCGGTCGCCGGCCGTACCGGTCGACGTGATCTTTGCTCCCTTCGGCAGCGTCGCCACCACATCCGATTGCGCAGGCGGCGCGGACGCAGCGCCCCGATAAAGCCGCCAGCCGATCATCACGATGACCACCGAAATGCCGAGCACGGTCGCGATCGCGGACAACGTCGATATGCGGCGAACCTTGTCCACCACGGCCTGCGCGGCAGGATCGAGCGGCTTGCCGTCGGGATCTTTCAGGGGTTCGGTGGACATGGGTGATGGTCGCAAACGTGTTTCCGCGATCTCCGGTCACCTCCCCTTGCGGGGGAGGTCGGCCGCCAAGCAAAGCGATGGCGGGCGGGAGGGGGGTAAGACACTATTGCGGCGCTTGCAACTTGCTCCCGTGCGACATACCCCCCTCCCCGACCCTCCCCGGCAAGGGGGAGGGAGCGCGCCGCGCAAGCGGCAAAAGCGCAGTCCTCGCATCAGACATCCACAGCGACGCAATGATCGCCTCCACCCAGACCCTCACCGTGGCCCCGGAAGACGCCGGCACCCGCCTCGACCGCGTGCTGACCGCGCGGCTTGGCGAATTGTCGCGCACGCGCCTGAAGGCCCTGATTCTGGATGGCGCGGTGACCGCCAACGGCCGCCCGGTGGACGACCCCGGTTACAAGGTGAAGGCCGGGGACGTGCTGACGGTCGCGGTGCCGCCTCCCGAGCCCGCCGAGCCCGAGGGCGAACACATCCCGCTCTCCATTCTCCACGAGGACGACCAGGTCATCGTCATCGACAAGCCGGCCGGCCTCGTCGTCCATCCCGCGGCGGGGCATCAGACCGGCACCCTCGTCAATGCGCTGATCGCGCATTGCGGGGATTCGCTGTCCGGCATCGGCGGGGTCATGCGGCCGGGCATCGTCCATCGGCTCGACAAGGACACCTCGGGCGTGATGGTGGTCGCCAAGACCGACAAGGCGCACCAGTCGCTGTCAGCGCAATTCGCCGACCATGGCCGCACCGGCGACCTCGAACGCGGCTACCTCGCCTTCGTGTGGGGGGTGCCGGACCGTCCCCGCGGGACCATCGACGCGCCGATCGATCGGCATCCGCATGCCCGCGACAAAATGGCCGTGCGCAAGGGTGGCCGCGAGGCCATCACCCATTGGGAGGTCCGGGAGCGGTATGCCGGGGCCGATGGCAAGCCGGTCGCCAGCCTGATCGAATGCCGGCTGGAGACCGGGCGGACCCACCAGATCAGGGTGCATCTCGCCCATATCGGCCACCCGATCTTGGGCGACGCCACCTACGGCACCGGATTTCGGACCAAAGCCAAATTGCTGCCCCAGGGCGCGCAGGAGGCCTTGGCGGTCCTTGGCAGACAGGCCCTGCATGCTTATCTGCTGGTTTTCCAGCACCCCGTTTTGGGCAATATCCAGCAATTCCGGTCGGAACTGCCGCGCGCGCTTGCCCGTTTGCGTAGTAGTTTGTCGGACGGCTGATCCCGGAGGAGTTGCATCCGGCAGTCCAGAAACATGATCTAACTCAATGACTTGGGCTGCGGCTTCTGGTCACCCTGCGTTCACGCGCAGGTGACGGGAATGTAACTTTCTTTCGCGATCCCGGTCCCCTATGCTGCGAATGCGGTATGTTGCACCGCAGCATGTTCCGCCGGCCCGTTGACGGTGGCGGGGCATTTGCCCGCCGATCTCGGGGGCATGAAGAATGGAGGGCATATACATGGCCCGTTCTGCGGCTATGCCAATGATAACCGCCGAAGGCGGTTTGTCCCGGTATCTTGAAGAAATCCGGCGGTTTCCAATGCTGGAACCGCAGGAGGAATACATGTTGGCCAAGTCCTGGCGCGAGCACGGCGACCGCGATGCGGCGCACAAGCTCGTCACCAGCCATTTGCGGCTCGTCGCGAAGATCGCGATGGGATACCGCGGCTATGGCCTGCCGATTTCCGAAATCGTGTCGGAAGGCAATGTCGGCCTGATGCAGGCGGTGAAGCGGTTCGAGCCCGATAAGGGCTTCCGCCTCGCCACCTACGCGATGTGGTGGATCAAGGCCGCCATCCAGGAATACATCCTGCGTTCGTGGTCGCTCGTGAAGATGGGCACCACCGCGAACCAGAAGAAGCTGTTCTTCAATCTGCGCAAGGCGAAGAGCAAGATCTCCGCGCTCGGCGAAGGCGATCTGAAGCCCGAGCAGGTTGCGCAGATTGCGAAGCGCCTCGGCGTCACCGAGAAGGACGTTGTCGACATGAACCGCCGCCTCGGCGGCGACTCATCGCTCAACGCTCCGATCCGCGACGACGGCGATTCCGGGGAGTGGCAGGACTGGCTGGCGGATGACTCGGCCGGTCAGGAGCAGGTCCTCGCCGAATCCGAGGAGATGGATAACCGCCGCTCCGCGCTCGATCACGCGCTCACCGTGCTGAACGATCGCGAGCGCCGCATCTTCGAAGCGCGTCGTCTCGCCGACGATCCGGTGACGCTGGAAGAACTCGCTGCCGAGTTCGGCGTATCGCGCGAGCGCGTGCGCCAGATCGAGGTGCGCGCGTTCGAGAAGGTGCAGAAGGCGGTGAAGAATCGCGTCGCGGCGATGGAAACGCCGAAGCAGCCGGAGGCCCTGCCCGCGCACTAAGCCGGCAGCTCGGAAATCATTGGACGTGGGCGCCGCAATGCGGCGCCCATTTTTTTGGTCCCCGAAGCCCGTGCGTCGCGTCCCGGTTCCAGCCGGCGTCGCAAAATCCGTCTGGAACCGGGATCAGGTCACCAGGGTTTCCTCCGCAATACGCTGGAGGACTCGACATGACCTATGACCCCTATCGCGACCCGTCCGGACAGAAACCCTATCGCCATCCGAGGGATCTCGATCGCAGCAGCGGCTCCGGCGCCGCCATCCTTCTCGGTGCGCTGCTGCTCGCCGCCATCGGCGGCTTCATCTACTTCTATTCGACCCCGACGGATCAGAGCGTTGTGACGAACGATATCCGTCCGCCGATCACGCAGCCGTCGACCACGGGCTCTGGCGGAGCCCCCGAGACCACCGGAGCGTCCGGCAACATGCCCGCTCCTGCTCCGCAGAAGCCGGCTGAGTAACTGAATTCGAACGCGGCAGGGAGCCGGGTGCATAGCCCGGCTCCTTTTTCCGCCCCAAGGAGCGAACTCGATGGCAACGCCGAAAGAGCTTGAAGCGAAATTCTGGAAGGCACTGAAGTCCGACATGACGGTGATGCTCGGCGTCGACGGTGTCGAAGACCGCCACGCCCGGCCGATGACCGCGCAGATCGAAGGCGACCACGGCCCGATCTGGTTCTTCACCGCACGCGACAGCGAGCTCGTAAAAAATCTCCGCAATGGCGCGCATGCGGACGCGACTTTCGCATCCAAAGGCCACGACCTGTTCGCGACCATTCACGGGCACATCGCGCTCGACATGGATCGCGCGGCGATCGAACGATTGTGGAATCCGTTCGTCGCGGCCTGGTTCAAGGGCGGCAAGGACGATCCCAATCTCGCTCTGCTGCGCTTCGAAGCCGAACGCGCCGAAATCTGGCTCGACGAATACAGCCTGATCGCCGGCGTGAAGATGCTGCTCGGCGCCGATCCGAAGAAGGATTACCGCGACAAGGTCGCCGAGGTCAGTTTGCGCTAGAGCGCATTTGGGTTGAGGTGGAATTAGAGAGCATTTGGGTTGAGGTGGAATTGCAACCGCCCATTTCCTGTCATGCCCCGCGGAAGCGGGGCATCCAGGAAACTCTCGAAGCGGTTGTGGTTACTGGATCGCCCGCTTTCGCGGGCGATGACAGCTGGAGAGCGACTGTCTGTGAAAACTGAATGGCTTGGCGCTGTTATTACACAGCGTCAGTCTTTTCTCTCGCCGCAAGTCTGCGCCATCGCCTTCCAGCGCTGCGGCAATCCGGCATTGGAAATCCGCGTCACCTGCGTCGTCGCATCGGCGCCGCCTGCATGCGGGGTGATGCGCAAGGCCATCGCCGGTTGCGCGACCAGCGCCGCAACATCCGGCGTCGGCACCGACAATCGGCGGCGCAGATAGGGCACCGTGGGATCGGCGGGATTTTTATGCGTCGACAGATCCTTCGCCGCGAACACGAACTTCCGCTCACCGGCCGTCAAAGTGACTTCAGTGCCCGCGCCATTGTCGCCGCCGATGGCCGGTCGCACGAAGACAATGGAGGACGACCCGTCGTCCCTGCATTGCAGTTCGAGCCATCCCATCCGCTTGCCGCCGTCGGCATCGCTCGCTTCCAGCAACACCTTCAGCATCACCTGAGCGGTACCGGGCTTGGCCATCCACGGCGTCTCGGCGACCTCGCTGCGGTCGATTCCGAATTGAACAAGCTCTTCCCGCGTGAGGTAGCGCACCTCGCTGTGCGGCACCTTGTTCATCGTCGCGACGAAACCGGGACCGATGCCCATCTCCCGCGCATAGGCCGCCAGTTGCGTGGCGCCCTGCTCGGCGAATTTTCGGCATTGCGATGCAAGGCGGTCGTTGCCCTTCGGGCCGACCACGCGCCCGCTGCGCAGAAAGCAATAATAGGCGGGCGCATGGATGCCGATCGCGCTGCCCGGCGGAATCCATCTTTCCGCCGCCCCGATCAGCGCAATGCCGCAGGCCGAATTGCAATTGGCGTCGAAGCTCGTCCACTCCGCGAGCAGCGGCTTGCCGGACTTCTTGGCGGTGTCGCAACCGATCCGGTCATCGGGCCTGCTGGTGCAGATATGCGGGCGCGTCAGCGCGATGCCGGCGCGCATGCGGCGCTCGCGCATGATCCGGCCGATCGCTATCGCTTCCTCCTGCAGGCCGCCATTCGAATTGAAGAAGATCGGCATGTTCTTGGCTTTGGTCCGCGCCAGGAAGGCCCGGAAGCGGGCCGCCGACCCCTCGTCGAACTGGCCATCGGCGGCGATCCATTCGCGACAGCCGGCTCCGCAGGAGTCTTCGGAACCGCGCGCCAGGAAGAAGGTCAGCGGCTGTCTGGCGAGCTTGGATTGCAGCTCCGATTTGCGGCTCGGCGGCGCCGATTGAGATTTCTGCGCGGCGGCTGAAAGGCTGGTGGCGCACACCAGCAGGACCGCGAGAACAATCCGTTGGACGGCCGTCTGTCCCGCCATGAGCTGCGCCATGAGCTGGTTCCTGCCTTACACAAGCCTGACAGCGGTGGCATAAAGGATAAATTGAAGAGAGATTTTGGCAGGCTCCGCCGCGATCCTGTCACAGCTTCGTGCGAGAGCCTGCGTCATGCCGAGATATTATTTCAACACCCGCATCGACGGGGAACTGATCCGGGATCCAGACGGCGCCGAGCTGCGCGATCCGGATCATGCCTGGACCATGGCCCGCGCCATGATCCGCGACATCCTGCATGACGAGGACGCCGAGCCCCGCCTGATGCGGGCCGCCATCGAGGTCACCGACGAGGATGGCGAGATCGTGCTGGAATTTCCCTTCACCGAGGCGCTGATCGAGCCGGGCCAAGGGTCGATCAGGGTCCATTGAGGTTTTCCAGTGCTTCACCTCCCCCTGAAAGGGGGAGGGACCAAGCAGCGCCGCCCTTCCCCGTCATTGCGAGCGAAGCGACGCAATCCGTATCGCGCTTCCTTTGACTGCGCGGCTCCAACACACGATCAATGGATTGCTTCGTCCTGCCGGCTCCACCGTGCAGTCCTTGCAATGACGGTCCGCCGCGCGGCGTGCAGGCGGCCGTTACTGTTTCCAGGCCGCGAAGGCTTCCTGGAAGGCGCGCTCGCCCGGCGTTCCCTTTTCGATGGCGAGGATCGCGCGGCGATTGTTGTTATAGACAATCGGAATATCGAACCAGCCGCGCTCCTTCAGGAGCTGGATATTGCGGGCCTGGTCGGATTCCACGGCCGACAACCCGATCAGGAAGAAATTATTGGTCACCTTCACCGCGAGCCCGGCGAGCGGCGTGCCCCGCGTCTGCTCGGCCTGCTTCATCAACACACCCGGCACGTTGGAAATGCCGCCTGGCGCGAAATCGGCAGGCAGGTTGAACATCACTTCCATCGTGTGACTGGCGGGGAGCGTCTGGTCGGTGTTGCGCCGGATCGAGAATGACATGTTGAGATGCCGTTCCGGGATTTCGACATCGGCGCGGATCGCAAGTTCAGGCGGACGGCCCGGGCCCGGCGACACCGTCTCGGTGCGCCAGATCGCCGATCCGACATACCGCTTGCCTTGCGGGTCGCTCGGCTCCTCCTCGTAGAGCACGACGCGCTGCGCCACGGCCGGGCCGGACTGCGCGTCCTGCGATCCAAGGCGATCGGTGATTTTCGGCCGGCCGGTGGTGGGCTGACCGGATTTGCTGTCCTTCGTCGCCTGCTGCGTCGAACTGCCGCGGAAGGAGGTCAGCATGTCGGTCACAAGCCCGCGCTGCGACCAGGCGACCCAGCCGATGGCAAGAACCAGAACGATCGCGACGGCGGCCTTGACCAGCCCGCCGATGCCGCGACGGCCGCCCTCTTCGGCCTCCTCGTCGTCCTCACCCTCCTCCTGCATGTCGCGGGGCGGACGGCTGCGCGATGGCGGCAATTCGCGGAAGGGATCGGCCGCCGGACCCTCGGCGCGATTGAAGTCCTCCTGCGCAAGGCGAGGCTCCATCAGGCGGTCGAGTTCGTGACCGGCCGCAATCTCGGCAAAGGGATCGCGCGAGGGCCGTGCCGCGCCGGGCGATGGCGGCCCCCCCGGCGTCGCCGGCGGGGTTGCGAAGGGAGGCTTCGGCTTGCCGGCAGGCGGGGTCGGCCCGCGCGGAGGTGCGGGCGGGAATTTCGGTGGCGGACCGGACGGCTTTGCCCCAGCCGGCGGGGCACCTAAGGGAGTCTTTTGCGGCCCAGCCGCCGGTGGCGCCTTGGGTGGAGGCGCGCCGGCCGGCCCCTGCGGACGCGGCGGAGCTGGCCGATTCCCCTGTGCTGCGGGCACGGGGCCTCCATTCGGCGAGCGCGGCGATTGTGGCGGCTGCTGCGGCGTCGGCCCGGCAGCATTGGGGAAACGCGGCGCCGAGGGGGTTGGCGAGGGGCTTGGCGAGGAGCTTGGCGCAGCCGGAGCATCGGCGCGGGTGCGACGCGCGGCTTCGGCTTCGACCTTGCGGATTGCCTCTTCGAGCGCGAGCCGTTCGCGGGTGATCTCCGCTTCCTGCAAGGGCGGATCGACACCGCGCAGCTGCGCAACCAGGGCCGTCCGTGCCCGCTCATAAAGCGCACGGCGAGCTTCGCCGGTGTTCTTGTCGAGACCGGCAATGGCGCGCTGGATCAGAGGGTAATAATCAGCCATGCGTCCCTGATCGGCCCCGGATCACAAAGCAGCCCCGATGTATCATCGTGTCATGCCTCGAACGGATTCTGCACCAGAATAGTATCCTCGCGCTCGGGCGAGGTGGACAAGAGAGCGATCGGGCACCCGATCAATTCCTCGATCCATCTTACATACTTGATGGCCTGTGCGGGCAAATCCGCCCATGAGCGGGCGCCGGCGGTGGCATCCTGCCACCCTTCGATGGTTTCGTAGACCGGCTCGACACGCGCCTGGGCATGCTCGCTTGCCGGCAGATGATCGATCATCCGGCCATCCAGACGATATCCGACACAGACATTGATGGTCTCGAAGCCGTCCAGAATATCGAGCTTGGTCAAGGCGATGCCGTTGATCCCGCTCGTCCTGACGGTTTGCCGGACCAGCACCGCGTCGAACCAGCCGCAGCGCCGCGGCCGGCCGGTCACGGTCCCGAATTCCCGCCCGCGCTCGCCGATCAGGCGGCCGATTTCGTTGTCCTGCTCGGTCGGGAACGGCCCCTCCCCGACGCGGGTCGTGTAGGCCTTGCAGATGCCGAGCACATAACCGATCGCACCCGGACCAAGGCCGGCCCCGGTCGCGGCTTGCGCCGCAACGGTATTTGACGAGGTCACGAACGGGTAGGTCCCGTGATCGATGTCGAGCAGCGCACCCTGAGCGCCCTCGAACAGGATGCGGCGGCCTTCGCGGCGCTTTGCGTCCAGCAGCGACCACACCGAATCCAGATAAGGCAGGACGCGCGGCGCCACCGCAGCGAGCTCGTCATACACACTGTCGGGTGTGATCTCGGGAAGACCGTTGCCGCGGCGCAAGGCGTTGTGATGCGCAAGCAGGCGCTCGATCTTGCCGCGCAACGCCGGCAGATCGGCGAGATCCATCATCCGGATCGCGCGGCGGCCGACCTTGTCCTCATAGGCAGGTCCGATGCCGCGCTTGGTCGTGCCGATGCGCGCGCTGCCCGATTCACGGATGGCCTCGAGCTCGCGATGCAGCGACAGGATCAGGGTCGCGTTTTCGGCGATGCGCAGATTGTCCGGCGTCACCGCGACGCCCTGCTCCTTCAGCCGGTCGATCTCGGTGGCGAGCGCATGCGGGTCGACGACCACGCCGTTGCCGATCACCGACAGCTTGTTGGAACGCACCACACCAGATGGCAGCAGAGAAAGCTTGTAGGTCTTGCCGTCGATGACCAGCGTGTGTCCGGCGTTATGTCCGCCCTGAAAGCGGACCACAATATCGGCCTGTTCGGACAGCCAATCGACGATCTTGCCTTTGCCTTCGTCGCCCCATTGCGCTCCGACGACAACTACATTCGCCATCCGTCCAGTTTCCTCCCGCGGGCCGCGGGCCCATGCTTCAACGTGTGCCCGGCCTTGGCGAGGCCCGTCCCGGATACGGCAAGCGCGGCTCTGAGGCAAGACGAAGAGCCCGCGCAAACGTCGGAATCGGGCCGATAAGGGGTTGAAAAAGATGAAATTTTGGGAAGGTTGGCACTGCGCTGGCTGGACCTCTGGCCGCGGGCGAGGTTAACGCGCGGCGCGCATGCGCTGGACCACCTTCCGGTTCCGGCCGGGCTTGTGTAGGGGAAGACTGGCCGCCGTCCGGCGGACCTCATCCATCAAACCGTGGGGCGTTCGATGGCGCGTGTGCTTGGCCGGTTCGGCGGCTGGCTGAATCAGCAGGCCTATCTGCTTGTCTGCCTCACCTATTTGATGTGGTCGCTCAATATCGTACTCGGGCGGCATATCGCCGGCGTCATCCCGCCGGTGACACTGGGCTTCATCCGCTGGGCGATCGGCGCCGTGATCCTGCTTCCCTTCGCCTGGCCTTATCTGAAGCGCGACTGGCCGGCGATCCGATCGCATATCCCGATCCTGTCCCTGCTCGGCGTCACCGGCACCACCGGATACGCGATCCCCTCCTATTGGGGGCTGCAATACACGCTCGCGATCAACGGCCTCCTGATCCAGTGCACCATGCCGATGGTGATCGGGCTGATGTCGTATCTCCTGGTCGGCGACCGGTTGAACCGCTGGCAGGTCGTCGGCATCGTGGTGTCGTTCATCGGCGTCGTCGTGATCCTGACGCGCGGCGACCCGGATGTGCTGCACTCGATATCGTTCAACCGCGGCGACCTGTGGTTCCTCCTGGCGATGCTGATCTTTGCGCTCTACTCGCCGCTGTTGCGCAAGCGCCCGGCGATACATCCGATTTCGTTTCTCGCGATCACAGCAATTCTCGGGACGCTCTGGGTTTTGCCGCTGGTCGCGTGGGAGGTCTCGCATCTCGGCATACCGAGCTTCGATGCGCATCGCATCGCCGTGGTGATGTACATGGCGATCTTCCCGTCGCTGATCGCCTATATCTGCTACAATCGCGGTGTGCAGCTGCTCGGGCCCAACCCCGTCGCCGCGCTCTATCCGCTCATCATCGTGTTCGGCTCGATCCAGGCGATGCTGTTTCTCGGCGAAGTGCCGCAATGGTTCCACTTCGTCGGAACCGTGTTCATCGTCGGCGGCGTCCTGCTTGCGACGCGCATGGCGGCGGGCGCAAAGCCCGCTGCCTGAACCGATTGACGTGCAACGATCGCTGACAGGTTAACTCAGAACCGCAGCGGCTTCGCCGACTGAACCTGCGGCAACGCCCGCACCTGTTCCAGCACCTTGGCCGGCAATTCGCCATCGATCTCGATCAGCGCGACCGCCTGTCCGCCCGGCGCCTCGCGGCCGACATGGAAGGTCGCTATATTGATGCCGGCTTCGCCGAGCGTCGAGGAAAACCGGCCGATGAAGCCGGGCTTGTCGAGGTTGGTGATGTAGATCATCGAGGGACCGAACTCGGCGTCCATCCGGATGCCCTTGATGTTGACGATGCGCGGCCGGCCGTCGGCGAACACCGTGCCGGACACCGAGCGGGTCTGGCGCTGCGTCGTCACCGTCACGGTGATCAGGCTCTCATAGTCGCACTCACCCTCGCGGGTGATCTCCTCGATCACCATGCCGCGCTCCTTCGCCACCACCGGCGCGGAGACGACGTTGATGTCCTGCAGCATCGGGCGCAGCAGCCCGGCGAGCGCCGCCGAGGTCAACGCCTTGACCTTCATCTGCGCGACGGCGCCCTCGTAGGTAATCGTCACCTTCTCGATGCCGGTTTCCGTCAATTGTCCCGCGAACGAGCCGAGCTTTTCGGCAAGCTCGATGAACGGACGCAGACGCGGCGCTTCTTCCGCCGTGATCGAGGGGAAGTTGACCGCATTCGAGATCGCGCCGCGCAAAAGGTACTCGGACATCTGGTCGGCGACCTGCAGCGCGACATTTTCCTGCGCTTCCGTGGTGGAGGCGCCAAGATGCGGCGTGCAGATCACGTTCGGATGCCCGAACAGCGGATTCTCGTTGGCGGGTTCGGTCGAGAACACGTCGAAGGCCGCACCCGCAACATGCCCGGAATCAAGCGCGGCGCGCAGCGCCACCTCATCGACGAGGCCACCGCGTGCGCAATTGATGATGCGAACGCCCTTCTTCGTCGTGGCGATCGCCTTGGCGTCGATGATGTTCCGCGTCTTCTCGGTCAGCGGCGTGTGCAGCGTGATGAAGTCGGCGCGCTTGAAAAGGTCCTCGAGCTCGACCTTCTCAACGCCGAGATCCATCGCGCGCTCTGGCGACAGGAACGGATCATAAGCGATGACGCGCATGCGCAAGCCGAGCGCGCGGTCGATGACGATCGAACCGATATTGCCGGCGCCGATCACACCGAGCGTCTTGCCGGTGATCTCGACGCCCATGAAGCGGTTCTTCTCCCACTTCCCGGCCTGGGTCGACACGTCGGCCTGCGGGATCTGCCGCGCGAGCGCGAGCATCAGCGTGATGGCGTGTTCGGCAGTCGTGATCGAATTGCCGAATGGCGTATTCATCACGATGATGCCCTTCGCGGTCGCGGCTGGAATGTCGACATTGTCGACGCCGATGCCGGCGCGGCCGATCACCTTCAGCTTCTTGGCGTTCTGCAGGATTTTCGGCGTCACCTTGGTCGCCGAGCGAATCGCAAGACCATCGTAATTGCCGATGATCTCGGCGAGCTTGTCCTTGTCCTTGCCGAGATTGGGCTGGAAATCGACATCGATGCCGCGATCCTTGAAGATCTGCACGGCGGCGGGAGACAGGGCATCGGAGATGAGGACTTTGGGTGCGGTCATGGCTTTTTCTCAAGAGTAATGGCTGCGCGTGTCCCTCTCCCCTTGGGGGGAGAGGGTGGCGAAACCGAGCGAAGCGAGTTTGAGCCGGGTGAGGGGTAAAGCTGCGAGCGTGGATATGACCCCTCACCCGCCTCACGGCTGCACCGCTCGGCACCTCTCCCCCAAGGGGAGAGGGAAGAAAGAGATCACGCCGCCTTCGGCAGCTTGTCCTTTGCCTTGGCGTAGGCCCAGTCGAGCCACGGCAGCAGCTTCTGCACGTCGGCGGTCTCGACGGTCGCGCCGCACCAGATCCGCAGACCCGGCAGCGCATCGCGGTGGTTGGCGAAGTCGAACGCGACGCCTTCCTTTTCCACCAGCGCGACGATGTCCTTCACGAAGGCCCATTGCGCGTCGGTCGACAGCGCCGTGACCGCCGGATCGACGATCTTCAGACACACCGAAGTGTTGGAGCGCGTCGCAGGATCGACCGCGAGATTGTCGATCCACGGCGTCTTCGCGACCCAGTCGTGGATCGCTTTCGCATTGGCGTCCGCGCGTGCGATCAGGCCATTCAGCCCGCCGACCGATTTCGCCCAGCTGAGCGTGTCGAGATAATCCTCGACGCACAGCATCGACGGCGTGTTGATGGTCTCGCCGACGAAGATGCCTTCGTTCAGCTTGCCGCCCTTGGTCATGCGGAAGATCTTCGGCAAGGGCCAGGCCGGCTTGTAGGTCTCGAGTCTCTCCACCGCACGCGGCGACAGAATGAGAATGCCGTGCGCGGCCTCACCGCCCAGCGCCTTCTGCCAGGAGAAGGTCACGACATCGAGCTTTGCGAAATCGAGCGGCTGCGCGAACGCGGCCGAAGTTGCATCGCAGATCGCGAGGCCCTTGCGATCGGCCTTGATCCAGTCGGCATTCGGAACGCGCACGCCGGAGGTGGTGCCGTTCCAGGTGAAGACGATGTCGGTGTCGCTGTCGACCTTGGACAGATCGGGGAGTTCGCCATACGGCGCCTTCAGCGTCACGACGTCCTTCAGCTTGAGCTGCTTTTCGACGTCGGTGACCCAGCCTTCACCGAAGGATTCCCAGGCGAGCATTGTGACGGGGCGCGCGCCAAGCAGCGACCACAGCGCCATTTCGACCGCGCCGGTGTCCGACGCAGGCACGATACCGATCTTGTAATCGGCCGGGACTTCAAGAATTTCGCGGGTCAGTTCGATCGCACGCTTCAGCTTCGTCTTGCCCTCTTTCGAGCGGTGCGAGCGGCCGATCAGTGCGTCTTTGAGGGCTTGGAGGCTCCAGCCGGGGCGCTTGGCGCAGGGACCGGAGGAAAAATGCGGGTTTGCCGGCCGCAAGCCGGGTGTCGTCGTCGTCATGGTCTATCCTTCCAGATAGCACGCCCGCTCGTTGGGGAGGGGTGGCCCGCCGCGGCATGTATAGGAATGTCCGGGAATTCGCAAGCCGATTGCGCCTTCGCATTTAGGCGAATTCGGGCTGCGCGCGCGTGATGCCGTAAAGTTGACGGGAGAAACAACAAAGCCCCGGATCGACCGGGGCTTTGTCAGTATCGCGCTACGTCAGGCGAATCGAAATGTCTGCGGCTCGGAGCGATCCGATCAATCGAGATTGTAGCGCAGCCCGATGCGGAATTCGTTGGCCGTCATGTCCTTCAGCGTCAGCGCGTTGGCGAGATGCGCGTTGAACGTCGTCTCGCCGAGTTCGAGCCGGCGATAGTTCAAATCCACGCTCCAGCGTGGCGCGAAGCACCAGGCAACGCCGGCCATGAACGCCCATGCGAAGTCTGCCTTGCTCTGCCCGTCCGGATTGTTCGGTCCGGGCGGCATGTAATCGTAGATCCAGTAATTCGCGACGCCCGCGCCGACGCCGACATAAGGCGTCACGCCCGACCACGTTCCGAGATCGAGATACACATTGGCGAGGGCCACGAGCGTGCTGACCTTTGCATCATAGGCGCCGTTCGGCGTGGCCGTGGTTGCAAAGCGCGCGCGGCCGGAGAAATCGACCGTGACATCCGCGCGAAACCAGTTCCACTTGTAGCCGCCACCGCCACCACCCGTGACGATGTTGTCGATCGACAGGCCGCTCGGCACCGGAAATGCCGAATAGGCATCGCCGATGCTGGTGTCGGCGCGCCAGCCGATGTCGCCGCGCAGATACCAGCCGGAAGTGTATTCGGTCACGACGCCGGCCGGCTGATATTGCGGATAAACACCGGTTTGAATGTCTGCGGCATGGGCAGCGGGCGTCCCGCAGCACACCGCGGCCATTCCCGCGCAGATCAGGGCAATCGGTAGCGCTTGACGCATCGGCACTTTCCTTCGCTTGCCCTGTTCGGGCGTCAACGTTTCGGAAACCATAGGTGCCGTTGGTTAAGGCTTTGCTAACCATAAATGCTGCCGTGATCGCTCGAACGCGATGAAAATTGACGCGGTTTGAGTGAACTCACTTCTAACGTGTTCGTCAGCCAATAGGTTGGCGGCTGGCGGGCTCGCCCGCCCCGGAGAAGTGATGACACACAGTCCACGGATTGACTGGGTCGACTACGCGAAGGGCATCTCGATCATCCTCGTGGTCATGATGCACGCGACGCTTTCGACGGAAGCCGCGCTTGGCGCGAGCGGCTGGCTGCATCCTGTCGTCGAATTTGCAAAGCCGTTCCGGATTCCGGCCTTCTTCCTGATCGCGGGGCTGTTTGCCGCGCGCGGCATGACCAAGCCCTGGCGGACCTTCATCGACAGCAAGGTTCTGCACTTCGCCTATTTCTACGTCCTGTGGCTGACCATCCAGTTCCTGTTCCGCGGGCCGGTCTATGCGGTGGAGGACGGCGCCCTGGAAACGTTGGGGCAATATCTGCTCGCTTTCATCGATCCGTTCGGGACGTTGTGGTTCATCTATCTTCTGCCGGTCTTCTTCGTGGTCACGCGGCTGACGCGCGGTCTGCCGCCTGCTCTGGTGCTGATCGCGGCGGCCTTGCTGGAAGCGGCGCCGATCGCAACCGGCTGGACCCTGATCGATGAATTCGCGGGACGCTTCGTCTATTTCTATGCGGGCTATCTGTTCGGCCGGTGGATCGTCACTCATGCCGAGTGGTTCCGCACCAATCCCGCCACGACAACAGCGATGCTTGCGGGATGGGGGATCATCACCGCCGCATGCGTGAGTGCCGGCGTCGCGACCTGGCCTGGCGTGTCGCTCGCACTCGGATTTCTCGGCGCCGCCGCCGTGATCGCAATTTCAGTGCTGATGGCGCGCGCGGGCATGCTCGGCGGCATCCGCTATTGCGGGCAGAATTCGATCGTCATCTATCTGGCCTTCTTCCTGCCGATGATTGCGACCCGCATGGCCCTGACGAAGACCGAATTGATCGTCGATCCCGGCCTTGTCGCGGCGCTGGTCACGCTCGTCGCGGTCGTCACGCCGCTCATTCTGCATCGCATCGTGCGCGGCACCGCCTTCGCGTTCCTGTTCGAACGTCCCGCGCGGTTCCGTCTTCACACCAACAAGAAGCCGACGCTGCAACCGGCGGAGTGACGACACTCCCGAAACACGCTCGCGCAACAACTGACCTGTCGCGACATCCAATTCTCCGAAACGAAAAGAGGCGGGCCAAGACCCGCCTCTTTCACATCCATTTCGCCGAATTCGCTCGTCAGCCCTTGCGCATCAGCGGGGGCGGCGGGGCATAGGCCGGAGCCGGCGGATTGTAGACCGCGGGCGGCGGCGCATAGGCGGGAGCGGCAACCGGGATGACGGCATCGTTCGGCGACAGATTCCAGCGCAGAGCCAGCTTGAAATCGTGCGAGGTGACGTCGTGGAAGATCATCGGGTTGTTGACGGCATTCAGGCCATCAAAGCGAACCAGATCGCCCGATTGGAAGTCCCCGAGATTCACGTAGCGATACGCGAATTCCGCGGTGAAGTTCTTGGTGACCTTGTAGGCGATACCTGCGTGCAGCGCCCACGCCATTTCCCATTGCGAATGCTTGTCGGCATAAGCGACGCTGCCGTTCGGCGCATTGACGTCGCGGAAATTGTCGATGGTGTTGCGCGAGGTACCGATGCCGGCGCCGACGAACGGCGTGAAGCACCACCACGTGCCGAGATCCAGGTAGGCGTTGGCCAGGAACAGCCACTCCGACTTGGTTCCGTAATAATCGTTGGCACCCGGTCCGAAGCCGGCGCCGCCGGGATAGGTGTCGAAGCCGCGGAACGCGGTGCGGCCGCGATATTCACCAGTGACGTCGACGCGGAACCAGTCGTTGAACTGATAACCGCCGCCGAGGCCTGCGAGAATGCCGGTGTCGAAGTCCTTGTTGTGCACGACGACGGTGGAATCGAACAGCGCGTTGTCGATCGACTTCACCTGCTGATTGGTCATGCCGATATCGCCACGCAGATACCAGCCGCTGGTCTGAACGACCACCGGAGCGCTCTTGTACATCGGCGGCGGCAAATCGGCGGCGCCAGCTGGAGCCGCAATGGTCAAGGCCGCAGCGCCTGCCATCAAACTGGATTTGAGAATTTTCATGGTCCGTCCTCACTCGGCGAATGGAGTGCGCGGACCATCGCAGTAATTGTTTAAGCGTCACTTAACCTTGATTTTTAACCGCGATTTTTAACGTTCGCGACGTCGAACGGTGAGTTGATACCGCCCTCGCGCAGGCTTGTTTACGGGACGTAAAGCTTTCCAAACAGGACATTAAAAAAGCGCGGCCCGCAAAGGCCGCGCTTTTCGATTCGCCGCGATGCAGCGAGATCAATCGTCGTCGAGCTTGCCGATGCGGTGCTGCGAGTAAAGCTCGAGCCCGACCTTCTTGATCAGCTCCAGTTGGGTTTCGAGGAAGTCGATGTGATCTTCCTCGTCCTTCATCAGCTCTTCGAACAGGTCGCGCGACACATAGTCCTTCACCGACTGGCAATAGGTCGCCGCCTCCTGGTACAGGCTGCGCGCATCCACCTCGGCCGCGAGATCGCATTCCATCACTTCCTTGACGGTCTGGCCGATGCGCAGCGGATCGAGCACCTGCATGTTCGGAAAACCGTCGAGGAACAGGATGCGCTCGGCGAATTTGTCGGCGTGGTGCATCTCCTCGATCGACTCGGCCCGCCATTTCTTGGCGAGGTCCTTGAGCCCCCAATTGTCGAGAATGCGATAATGCAGCCAGTATTGATTGATCGCAGTCAGTTCGCTGCGCAGCCCCTTGTTCAGATAGTCGATGACCTTGGGGTCGCCCTTCATGGCCGCAAGCTCCTTTATTATTCCCGTGCTGGATCGCGCGCGATAGTTTGGACTAATTCTAATTTGTTAGAGACGGGCGCGCAAGCGCCCGCGCGCTGTCAAGGCGCGGAACTTCGAACGCAGTAGAGGGAAAACGGTTCAGGCGGCTTCGGCGGAAACCGGCTTTTCGGCCAGATCGCCGGAGACCGGGCAGATTGCACAACCTGTGGTGCAACGTCCGCCGAGGGCCTGGTCCATGATCGTCTTGATGGTGCGGGCGCACCGTCCGCATTGCGGGCTGCAGCCGAGACAGCCGTAAACCTCGCCCGTCGTCCGCGGCCGTTCGACGTGGCAGGCGGTGCGGATGGCGGTATCGGTCAGGACGTTGCAGGAGCAGACGATCATAACGCAGGAGCTGGCTGGCACGTTAGATAGTTTAACTTGCAACAATCGTTAGCGGGCGGCGCCCGCGCCCGCAAAGCGAAAATGCTGATTTTGTATGTAATCTAAACTGCTTCGCGCGCAGCGGGTTGAGCCCGATCAAGCCCGCATGGCTGCCTTCTTACTGCACCGCAAAAGGAGGCTGGCGCCCGCCCGGCAGGCCGGGCCGGGCCGGGCCGGCCCGCGGCGGGATATCAGGCCGCAGCCTGGGTCAGGGCCTCGACGATCTCGTCGACCACCTCTTCGACCAGATACTGGTCGTCGCCCTCGCCCATCACCCGGATCACCGGCTCGGTTCCCGAGGGCCGGATCACGAGGCGGCCATTACCGTTCAGCCGCGCCGTGGCGCCGTCGATGGCGCGCTTCACCGAAGCATCCTCCAGCGGCGTGCCCTTCTTGTAGCGCACGTTCTTCAGGATCTGCGGCAGCGGATCGAAGACGTGACAGACCTCCGACACCGGCCGGCCCTGGCGCTTCACCACGCCGAGCACCTGCAAGGCGGCAACGAGGCCGTCGCCGGTGGTCGCATAGTCCGACAGGATGATGTGCCCGGACTGTTCGCCGCCGAGATTGAATCCCTGCTCGCGCATATGCTCGAGCACATAGCGGTCGCCGACCGGCGTGCGCGCGAGCGTCAGGCCAAGTCCCTGCAGATATCGTTCGAGTCCGAGATTGGACATGATGGTCGCGACCACGCCGGGCTTGGTCAGGCGGCCATCTTCCTTCCAGCTTCCCGCAATCACGGCCATCAGCTGATCGCCGTCGATGACGTGGCCCTTCTCGTCGACGATCACCACGCGGTCGGCGTCACCATCGAGGGCGATGCCGACATCGGCGCGGACCTCGCGCACCTTCGCTGCCAGCGCCGCGGGCTCGGTCGAGCCGCAATCCTTGTTGATGTTGAAACCGTCCGGATCGATGCCGATCGCAATGACCTCGGCGCCGAGTTCCCACAACGCCTCGGGCGCCACGCGATAGCCAGCGCCATTGGCGCAGTCCACCACCACACGCAGGCCATCAAGCGACAGGTCGCGCGGCAGCGTGCGCTTGGCGAATTCGATATAGCGGTCCTGCACGCCGTCGATCCGCTTGGCGCGTCCGAGGTCGGTGGATTTCGCGAGTCGCCGCGTGATGTTTTCTTCCATCACGGTCTCGATCTCGGTCTCGACCGCGTCCGAGAGCTTGTAGCCGTCCGGCCCGAACAGCTTGATGCCGTTATCGTCGTAAGGATTGTGCGAGGCGGAGATCATCAACCCGAGATCGGCCCGCATCGAGCGCGTCAGCATGGCGACGGCCGGCGTCGGCATCGGACCGAACAGCAGAACATCCATGCCGACCGAGGTGAAGCCCGCGACCAGTGCGGTTTCAATCATGTAGCCGGACAGCCGGGTATCCTTGCCGATGACAACCCGGTGGCGATGCTCGCCACGCTGGAAGACGAGGCCCGCCGCCTGCCCGACCTTCAGGGCGAGCTCGGGCGTGATGACGCCATTGGCGCGCCCGCGGATGCCATCGGTTCCGAAATAACGACGTGACACTCTGGAACCCCCCAGTCCCCGCTAACCGTCAGGTCCGTTTAAGACCATCCTAGCGGACTCGGCTTCAAAAGTTATGAGCAAAGATTGCAGCCGCCCGGTGGCGGCGATTCACCCCGTTAATACCCTGAAATCACAGGCGTCATCTCAAATTTCGTCCTTGTCCTGCGAGCTGTGCGGAGGCTGGGTCACGTTGACCGGGTCCGAGCCCGGAAAGGTTTCCTCAAGCCCCTCCTCCAGGGCCTTGTCGAGCCGTTCCTTGTGATCCTTGCCGGACTCCTCGCCGTGCTTCCTGCCTTCGGTCATGACTGACGTCCTTTCCCTCACTCCCGGGCAGGAAAGCTGCCGGCTTTGCCGCGCTTTTTCCAGGCCCGGGCGCTATGCTACGAAAAAGCATATGGGATGGACACGCCGATGACGCCAATCACCTGCATCGAAGACTTGCGCCAGCTTGCCGAAAAACGGGTGCCGCGGGCGTTTTTCCAGTATGTCGATTCCGGCTCCTATGCCGAGGAGACCTTCCGCGCCAATCGCACCGACATGGAGCGCGTCAAGCTCAGGCAGCGCGTCCTGGTCAATGTCGACAAGCGGGATCTGTCCACGACCATCGTCGGCCAGAAGGTTTCGCTGCCGATCGCGCTCGCTCCGATCGGGCTGTGCGGCATGCAGCACGGCAACGGCGAGATCCTGGCCGCGGAAGCCGCCAACGAAGCGGGCATCCCGTTCTGCATGTCGACGATGTCGATCTGCTCGATGGAGCAGGTGGCGGAGGCGACGAAAAAGCCGTTCTGGTTTCAGGTCTATGTGATCCGCGACCGCGGCTTCATCGCCGATCTGATCGCGCGCGCAAAGGCCGCGAATTGCTCCGCGCTGGTTCTGACCGTCGACCTTCAGGTGCTCGGCCAGCGCCACCGCGACATCAAGAACGGCATGACCGTGCCGCCGCAGATCAAGCTCTCCAACGTGCTCGACATCATGTCGAAGCCGCGCTGGGTGAAGAGCATCCTCGGCGCCAAGAGCAAGACCTTCGGCAATCTCGAAGGTCACGTGAAGGGCATGGAGGGCGTCAACTCGCTGGCGCAATGGACCAACAGTCAGTTTGATCCGACGCTGAGCTGGCATGACGTCGACTGGATCCGCTCGCTGTGGCCGGGCAAGCTGATCATCAAGGGCATCCTGGACGTCGAGGATGCACGGCTCGCGACCAAATGCGGCGCCGACGCCATCGTGGTCTCGAACCATGGCGGCCGTCAGCTCGACGGCGCACCGTCATCGATCGCCATGCTGCCGAAGATCGCCGATGCGGTCGGCAACGACATCGAGGTGATGTTCGATGGCGGCATCCGCTCCGGACAGGATCTGTTCCGCGCGCTGGCGCTCGGCGCACGAAGCTGCCTGATCGGTCGCGCGTATATCTACGGGCTCGGCGCCCTCGGCAAGGAAGGCGTGAAAACCGCGATCGAGGTGATCCGCAAGGAGCTCGACATCACCATGGCGCTGACCGGCGTCACGAAAATCGCCGACATCAACCGCTCGACGCTCGCGACCGAAACCATCCCCGAAGAAACGCACGTGCTCGAACTGGCCGATACAAGAAAGGTGGCGGGGGGACGTTAGCGGCATCGCCCGTCGACGCGGCCGCGTGCGTTACGCAGCACCCGGCTCGCTTCCGTTATCGTGTCTCAGGCTGGTGAGCGGAAAGGCCCTGCTCCGCGGCTGCGGGCCCTCGGTGAACCATTCGCAAAAGGCGTTGTGCCGATCCACCATTGCAATCGTCATGCGCGGTCCACCGGATTTGAGGCTGACCGTATCGCCCGGCTTGAATTCCGAATCTGCCACGTGCGTTGTTCTCCGAAGCCCGAATCATCTCAGGCGGCGATTATCACAGCGCGCGACGTCTTGCATGGCGCCTCGCGTTGCCCGATGAACATCCGTATAGAAACAGCGTTGATCCGCTTACGATTTCACCGTTTGCCCCGCGTGGCAAAAAATTTTGCGTGACCGGCCGCCATGGATGCTTGTGTATCGACAATTGGCGGCTACTATGCGCGTCCTTCAGTCTGAACGCTGGCGAACAAAGGCGGTATTCCGATGGATAAGTTGTCGCGCCGTAACCTGTTGCGGACTCTCGCCGGTGGAGCGCTCTCCACTGCAGGCATTGTGACACTCGCCCGGACCTCACTCGCCAACGTACCGGAGACCCCCGCAGGCGCCCCGCTTTCCGATCTCGATGTCCAGGCCCGCGCGGCGGAGCTGGAATCGTCGGAAGTGCTCGGCGAGGCCGGACAGGCTCACGCTCAATTCATCAATCTGCCCGGCGTCGGCGGCTTCGGCAATGGCGGCCGCTTCCGCAACCTGCCGTTCGGCAATGGTGGCTTCCGCAACGGCGGCTTCTTCAACGGTGGCGGCTTCCGCAATGGTGGCTTCCGCAACGGCGGCTTCCGGAATGGCGGCGGCGGTCACGGGTTCCGGAACAGTTTCCGCAACCACTAGCCGATGATTTCTGCCGATCAGGTCGGTCCACTGGAACTGCTTGTTGTCCAGCCGACCCCGTTCTGCAATCTCGACTGCACCTATTGTTATCTTCCCGACCGGCTCGACAAGCGGAAGATCACGTTCGAAACACTGGAAAAGACCTTCAACTGGGTCTTTTCCTCGGGCCTCGTCACCCAACCCTTCACCCTGCTGTGGCATGCCGGCGAACCGATGGTTTTGCCGGCATCGTTCTATGAGCAGGCGACGGTTCTGCTGGAAAAATGCAACACCAGCGGATTCCCGATCACCCAGTCCTTCCAGACCAACGCCACGCTGGTGAATGACGCCTGGTGCGACTTCATCCGTCGCCGCAACATTCAGCTCGGCGTCAGCGTCGACGGTCCTGCGTTTCTCAACGACCGCCACCGGGTCGTCCGCAACGGCGGCGGCACCCTGGATCGCGTGCTGCGCGGCATGCAGAAGCTGCGCGAGCATGAAATCTTCTTCGATGTGATCACGGTGCTGACGTCGGCGTCGCTCGATTACCCGGACGAATTGTACGACTTCTACATCGAGCACGGCATCACCGACGTCGCCTTCAACGTCGAGGAAATCGAAGGCCCGCACGTCACCTCCTCCCTCGCTGGCGTCGGCATGGAAGCGCGCTTCCGCCGCTTCTATTCGCGCTTCATGGATCTTGCGTTCCAATCCGATCCGCCGCTGCGAGTGCGTGAATTCGAGGCTTCGCGCAATTCCATCGCTCACCGCGAAGAGCTTAGCCAACGGACGCAGGAATGCCGGCCATTCGGCATTCTCAACGTCGATTGCGCGGGGAATTTCTCGACCTATTCGCCGGAATTGCTGGGGCTCAGCAGCCCGCGCCTCGGCAGCTTCGCGCTCGGCAATGTCGCGACCGACACGCTTGAATCCATACTGGCGATGCCGCGTTTCATCGCGCTGGACGACGAAATCCGCCGCGGCGTGGAGGCGTGCAAGGAGAGCTGCCGCTATTATCCGTTCTGCGGCGGCGGACCGCCCGGCAACAAGTATTTCGAGAATGGCGATTTCGCGACGACCGAAACCTTGTCCTGCCGCCTGCACAAGAAGGCGACCTTCGACATTGCGCTCGACAAGTTCGAACGACTGAAGGCGATGATGTGAAGGCGACTTTTGCGATCGCGCCGAATTTCCACTGCAAGGGCTCCTGGTCGGATCGGCTGCTTGTCCAAGGCAGTGACGGCTGGCGTGCCCCGAACGGGGAGGAGCTGGCCGCGCTGACGACACAGCCGCCCGCAGACGACGGCAGCTGCATCTTTCTGTTTTCGGTGCCGATGCATTTGCGCAGCCGCTTCTGGGCCATGCTGAATGAGGAAGCCGCGGAAGGCCAAGGCGATTTCATCAGCTTCTCCGACGACGTCGCCGCTTTCCTGACATTCAAGGATTTCGCGCCGCCCGCAGACGCCGTCTGCGAGCTTCTGGTTCAGGACGCCGCCGGGCAGGTCGCGACCGCGGACATGTGGGGGCTCATCAATTTCGGCGAAGAGCCGGTGCAGCTGGCCTTTGCCGATCTTCAGCTGCGCCTCGACGCCGGCGAGGGCTGCCGCCTGATCGCGAATGCGCCCGCGGATGTCGTGCCACCCGCGGGCGAGGAGTTGAATGTGCTCTACGCCATCCGCACCGGCGTTGCTGCGGATGATGCGTCGGCGGGCTAGTCTTTCCGCAAACCAAGCGCCTTGATCAGCGGCCCCATCGAAGCGACCTCGTCGGAGACGAGCTGCGCCATTTCCTCGGGCGTGCTGGTCGCGGCCTGCGCGCCCGATGCGCTGAGCTGCTTGATCACATCGGGGTCGTGCGAGGCCCGCGCGAATTCCGCATGCAGCGTCTTCACGATGGCATCCGGCGTCCCGGCGGGTGCGGCAATGCCGAACCAGTTCGCGACGCGCTCCTTGGCGAGCCCGGCCTCGATCAAGGTCGGTACATCGGGGATTTGCGCGATACGCGCTTCCGCATCGATGATGAGGCCCTTCAGCTTCTTGTCGTCGATCTGGGGCTTCGCGGCGATATAGGACATCAGCCCGAAATCGATCCGCCCGGTGATGAGATCGGCCATCATCGGCGGGCCGCCGCGATAATGCACGTATTGCATCGGCGTGCCGGTCGCGAGTGCGATCTTGGCGCCGAGGAGATGCGCGGGGCTCCCCGCGCCCGGCGTGCCGAACGACAAGCCGCCATCCTTCTTCTTCGCGAGCGCAAGCAATTCCGAAAGCGTATTCGCCGGTGAATCCGCCGGCACCGCAAGAAGCTGCGCAAGACGGAAGGTCAGCGCGACCGGCTTGAAGCCGCGGATCGGATCGAAGGGCGGCGGATTTTGCATCGCCGGAATGGAGGCGAGCTGCGCGCCCACGACCGTCAGCAATGTGTAGCCATCCGGCGCCGCATTCTGCACGGCCGTCGCGGCAACGGCGCCGCCGGCACCGGTGCGGTTCTCGACCACGACCTTCCAGCCGGTGTTCTTCGACACCGCATTGGCATAGGCGCGCGTGGCAAGATCGGTGACGCCGCCCGGCGCGACCCCGACGAGGATGGTGATCGGCCGGCTCGGATAGTCCTGGGCGTGCGCAACGCTTGCACAACAAAGCAGCGCCGCCGCAACAAGGCACGCGATCCGCATCGGGGTTTCCTCCTGATTATGATGGGCGTGACCTCAAGCGACGACGCGCCACGCAACCGGCATCTTTTGGAGAGAAGCGAGCGGCGTCAAGCGGCGCACATTGCAGTCAGGCTGCGCACATTGCGCACATACGCCCGCGCGTGGGCATCGCGGGCAGCAGCCCACGATTCCTCTCAGAAACCGAACAGCGCGAACAGCGCGGCAAACAGCGCGGCGATCGCCGCGAATATGCCGAAGATCACGGCTGCGATGGCATCGAGTATCATCTCGATAACATCCAGAACCGAGCTCGCCGCGATCACAACCACGCAACAGCCGGACGCGATCAGCAGGGAGGTGACGAAGCCGACCGCCGCCAGCCAAAGCAGCCCAAACAACAAGGCGCTCAGCACGATCGCAGCGGCGATGCGTCGAACGGGACTGCGCCGCGGCGCCGGACGCCGGTGCTGCTCGTGCACGTCCATGGTCCGTATCTCTCTGTCGAGGCGTCTCGTTTCGTCGAACCTGCGACGAAAGCTAGCAAGGTCGCCATCGCCGGTCGAGATTGCGCGCTCGGACGACGCCGGGCGCGCTCCACCGCGCGCTTTCGTCAATCGGCCGCGGCCGCTAAGCTTGAGCGTCATGAAGGCCGGGACGCACAGCCCTTTTCTCACCGTCATCTGTCTCGGCATCGCCCAGATTCTCGCCTGGGGCTCGTCCTTCTATTTTCCCGCGGTGCTGGCCGAACCGATCGTCAAGGACACCGGCTGGCCGCTGCCGGCGGTCGTTGGCGGCGTCTCGCTCGGGCTCCTCGTTGGCGGCGTGATCTCGCCGCGCGTCGGCACGCTGATCGCCCAACACGGGGGACGACCCGTTCTCGCTGCTAGCTCCCTTTTGTTCGCCGCCGGCCTTGCCGGTATCGGGCTTTCGCCCAACCTTCCGGTCTACCTGTTCGCCTGGCTGATTGTCGGTCTCGGCATGGGCTCGGGGCTATACGACGCGGCCTTCGCCGCGCTCGGCCGGATGTATGGACAGGCCGCGCGCGGACCGATCACGCATCTCACCCTGTTCGGCGGCTTTGCGTCGACCGTGTGCTGGCCGCTGAGCGCATTCCTCGTCGAGAGCATCGGCTGGCGCGGCACCTGCTTCGTCTATGCCGCCCTGCATCTGTCGCTGGCGCTGCCGCTGCAGCTTTATGCGATGCGTCAACCAGCCAACGCTGAAGAAGAACCCGCAAACGCCAGCGAACGGGCAGCGGCAGCCCCTGTTACCGCTGATCGCCGCGAAACCGCAATCCTGATCCTGCTGGCGCTGATCCTGTCGATCGTCGCCGGGATCGGCTCGATCATCGTCGTGCATCTGCTCATCGTGCTGCAGGCCCGCGGCCTCGACTTCGCCGCCGCCGTTGCGCTCGGCACGCTGTTCGGCCCGGCCCAGGTCGGCGCGCGCATGGTCGAAAGCCTGTTCGGCACCCGCTATCACCCGGCCTGGACGCTGATGGGATCGGTCACGCTGATGGCAATCGGCCTCCTCCTGCTCCTCTCCGGCTGGCCGGTGGTCGCGCTCGCGGTGATCCTTTATGCCGGCGGCTACGGCATTTCCTGGATCGCGCGGGGCACGCTGCCGCTCGCGATCTTCGGCGCGATCCGCTACCCGCAACTGATGGGCCGCATCGCCATGCCGAGCCTCGTCGTCCAGGCGGTGGCGCCCGCGATCGGCGCGCTCGCCATCGAACGCCTCGGCATCTCGCCGACGCTCGCGATCCTGACCGCCTTTGCCATTCTCAACATCGCGCTGATGTTCGCATTGTCTTTGCGCGTGCGTTCGGCACAATCTGCGCCATGACCCGCCCTTCGCCCGAACGCCGCTCCGCCTATCCCTACCTGCGTGCCATTCCAACGCGCTGGATGGACAACGACGTCTATGGCCACGTCAACAACGTGACCTATTATTCCTACTTTGACACCGTGGTGAACGGCTATCTGATCGAGCAAGGCGCGCTCGACATCGCATCGAGCGCGGTGATCGGTCTCGTCGTCGAGACGCAATGCAATTACTTCAAGCCGCTCGCCTTCCCCGACACGGTGACGGCGGGGTTGCGGGTCGCGCATCGCGGCACATCGAGCGTGCGCTATGAAATCGGCATCTTCCGCGGCGACGACGAGAGTGCCTCCGCGCAGGGCCATTTCGTCCATGTCTATGTCGATCGCGCGAGCGGCAAGCCGGTCGCCCTGCCGCTGCCGTTGCAGCAGGCGCTGGCGCTGCTTGCGCCCCGATAGTCCCGCTCACATCGGCGGCGTCAGGCCGTCCTTGCCGACATTGACCCGCGCCGCACTGAATGTGCCATCCGGCTGTCGGACGGCTGCGACGATGAAGATTTTCGTACCGGGTTTCAGGTCGGCGACGCTGCCCGGCACATAGGTCACGATCGGCGCGTCCTTCGGCACCACGATCTTCTTCTCGCCGTCCTTGTATTTGACCGAGATGGTCTGTCCGTCGACACCGGACACGGTCTCCTGCACCGTCGCGTTGGTCATCATGCTTTGCGGCTGGTTGTCCCAGGGGAAATGCCCTTCGGCGACGCCGCGCAACGCTTCGGGAAACACATGAACATGGATCGCACGCTGCGTGCCGTCCGGCTGCGGGATCGACGACACGCCGATATAATCGTTCGGCTTGATCTGTTCGATCCTGAACGGGACGATCCCGGAGACGCCGACATTGTCGGCGAGCTTGATCTTCAGGTCGCTGCCATCGAGCGCCTTCACGGTCATCAACGAGCCGTCGAGCGAAACGATCTCGCCGCGGACGCGGACCGGCTTGTCCTGCGCGAAAGCAGGCATCGCGAGGCAGATGGCAATGAGAGCTGTGGCGGAGAAGCGTGTCAGCCCGATGCGTGCGATCATGGCAGTCCCCCCGTTATGCAGCGCGTCGGCGCGCCACTTGGGAAGGGGAACACCTGGGTCGCAGCGCTATTCCGCCTGTCGCTCCCCGTTCAGGAGAAGGGAATCCGCCTAATAAAATCCCGGGGTCGCGCCGCCATCGACCGGGATCGCCGCGCCCTGGATATGGCGCCCCTTGGCGCTGCACAGGAACACCGCCAGCGCCGCGACATCGGCCGCTGTCGCCATCCGGTTGATCCCGTCACGCGCAACCGCCTCGACGCGGATTTCGTCGATGGTCTTGCCGGCCGCGCTGGCCCGCTGGGCGAACAGGTCCTGGATGCGGTCGGTTTCGGTCAGGCCCGGATGGATGATGTTGACCGTCACGTCGTCCTTCATCCCGAGCCGCGACAGCGCCTTGGAGAAATTCGCCATCGCCGCGTTGCAGGATGCGCCGATGGTGAATTCGGCGCCCGGCGTGCGGGCGGCGCCGCCGCCGATATTGACCACCGAGCCCCGCGCCTCCTTCAGCATCGGCCAGAACAGCCGGGACAGCCTCACGCAGCCGAAGAATTTCAGCGCGAATCCGTCCTGCCAAAGCTCGTCGGTCAATTCGAGGAAATTGCCGGCGCGCGTTGCGCCTGCATTGTTGACCAGCACGTCGCAGCGACCGAGACCCTTCTTCACCAGCGCATGCAGCTTCTGGCAATCCTCGAGCTTGCGCAGATCCAGCACGGCGGTGACCGGCTTCGGCCCGCCCGTCGCGGCGATCGCTTCGGCAGCCGCGGCGAGATTGCGTTCCGAGGTCGCCGCGATCACAGTTTGCGCGCCCTCGCGCGCGAACGCCTCGGCGATACCGCGCCCGATGCCGCGACTGCCGCCGGTGACGACGACCACCTTGTTGCTGAACTCACCCATGGTCCGATGCTCGCGCCCTTCTGGTGAATAAAGTATGTCCTTTTCCTCTCGCGCGCGAAACGGCGGGGAGGAGACCTAACTCGCCTTGGCGCGCCGCACCGCGTTGCGCGACCGCGCGGCAGCCGACTTCGCGGCCGGCCGCGGCTTTTCAAGGCGGCCGATCACTTCATCGAGCAGCGCATAGACCTGTTCGAGCCGGGCCGGACCAATATCCTGCGCCAGCTGCGCGTAGATCGCCTCGGATTGCGGGGCGACGGCTTCGAATAGGTGGCGCCCCTTTGCCGTCAACGAGACGCTGACGCGCCGCTGATCCTGCTTGTTGGCCCGGCGCGAGATCAGCCCGGCGGCTTCGAGATTGGGCAGACTGCGCGACAGCGACGCGGTGTGAAGACAGCAGGCGCGGCCAAGCGCTGCGATGTCCATCGTCTCCACCTCGTTCAGAGCGCGGACGATGCGCCATTGCTGGTCGGTCAGACCATGCGCGTTCAGATGCGGACGAAAGCGCTGCATCACCGCTTCCCGCGCCAGCATTAGCTGCATCGGCAACGAACGCTGGAACGGCCGCATGCGCGCATTCATAAGCCGTCCTCGACTCCATTCACCAGGGTGCCGATTTCGGGGACCGTGACTTCCACAACATCGCCGGGCTTCAGCCATTTCGGCGGATCGAACCGCGCGCCCGCGCCGGTCGGCGTGCCGGTCACGATCATGTCGCCGGGCTTCAGCGTGGTGAAGATGGTGATGTAGGAGAGCAGATAGCCGAAATCGAAGATCAGGTTGGCGGTGGTGTCGTCCTGGCGCACCTCGCCATTGACCTTGGTCACGAGATGCATCGGCTTGCCGTATTCGATCTCGTCGGCGGTCACCATCCATGGACCGATCGAACCGGAGCGATCGAAATTCTTGCCCTGGGTAACGTTGAATTTCGCGTGCCGCACCCAGTCGCGGATCGTACCCTCGTTGCAGAGCGTATAGCCGGCAATGTAACGGGGCGCGTCCTCCGCCGCGATGCGGTGGCATTCCGTACCGATGATGAGAACGATCTCGCCCTCGTAATCGAGCTGCGGAGATTCCGGCGGACGGATCAGCGGCGCGCCGTGACCGACGAAGGAGCCCGGCGTGCGGAAGAACATGCTCGGATTCTTCGGCAGGTCCGAGTTGTCCTTGTATTCATCATTTCGGTTCGCGTAATTCACGCCGATGCAGAGGATTTTTTCGGGCGCGACGACCGGCGGCAGCAATTCGAGTTCGTCGAGCCGGTAATCCGGCCTGACATCCACGATGGCCTCACGCACCTCGTCCATGGCGCTGGCGCGCAGCACGTCGAGCAGCGTGTGGTAGCGCGGCAGGCGCTGGCGCATATCGATGACCCGGTCATCGACGACGACACCCCAGCCCGGCGTGCCCCCCAGTTTGTAGCTGACGAGTTTCATTCCGATCCCGCTCTCTCTGTTTTTCTCAAGTCCGTCCCGCACGCGCAGAACGGCTTCCGTTATTCCGCCGCCTCGCTTCGCAACAGGCCGGCGCGTGCCAAGACACCATCGAGCCGCTTTTCAAGTTCGGGCGTCGCCGGCGCCATCGGCAGGCGGTGCTCGTTGCGATCGATGATGCCGAGCCGCTTCGCCATGTATTTGATCGGGATCGGATTGGTGTCGTAGAAGATCGCCTTGTTGAGACCGTGCAGCTGGTGATGCAGATCCTGCGCGGTTTTCAGATCGCCGCGCCACACCGCCTCGCACAGATCCGACAGGACGCGCGGGCGCAGGTTTCCGACCGCGTTCATCAGACCGCACGCGCCGATCGCCATCATCGGGAACGACAGCTCTTCGAGGCCGACGAAGATCTTGAAATCATGGCCGGCCGCCGCGAGGCATTCGGTGACGAAGTCGAGATCGAGCGAGGCGTGCTTCATGCCGACGAAATTCGGCGACTTGTCGCGCAGCTCCTTCACGGTGTCGATCTTGATGTCGATCGCGGCGCGTCCGGGGATGTGATAGATCATCCACGGCAGGTCGATGCCCTTCATCACCTCGAGATAATACGCGACCATGCCGCGCTGCGGCGGCCGCGTGTAATAGGGCGTGACGATCAGCAGCGCGTCGGCGCCGGCCTTCGCCGCATGTTCGGTGAGGATGCGCGTCTCCCAGATCGCCTGCGAACCGGTGGCGGCGACGATGGGCACGCGCCCCTTCGCCACCTCGACCGCGAGCGTGACCAGGCGATTGCGCTCCTCGGTGGTCAGCGACGCCGGTTCCGAGGTCGTCCCGTTGACGAGAATGCCGTGCGATCCGTCGCGGATCTGCATCTCCACGAGCTTCGCGTAGGCGTCGTAATCGACCTCGCCATTCCTGAACGGGGTAAGGAGCGGCGGGATCGAGCCTTTGATACGCTCCAGCGGCAACGGCATGGCAGGACCTCCCAAATCGGACTTTCAGCGGCGATAAACGCTCTTGTTTGCAGAGACAACCGGCTTGACGCGACGCCGGGCGAAATGATTAACATGTTAATTGTCTCCGCCGGGGCCCGTCAACGGCCCTGACACGACACGGAAGGACCGGCAAGATCAAGGGCGCCGGCGACAAGGAGGATGTCATGCCGCACGTGATGGTGGAATATTCGGCCAATCTCGATAATTCGATGGATGTGCAGGGCCTCCTGAACGCGCTGCATCAGGCCATGATCGATTCCGGACACGCCCCGCTCGAAGGCATCCGCACCCGCGCCATGCGCCGGGAACATTATTGCGTCGCCGACCGCAACCCGGAGAACGCCTTCGTCCATATCATCGTGCGCATGCGCGAAGGCCGGCCGAAAGAGGCCTACCAGAAAGTCGCCGACATGCTGATGGCCGCGGCCGAGAAATCGCTGGATGCGACGCTGAAGAAGCACCCGATGCAGCTCGCCCTCGAAATGCACGAGATCACCCAGCTCACATTGCGACGCGACACGCTGCGCAAGAGCGAAAAGGCAGCATAGCGCGCTTTCTTTACCTCCCCCTGAAAGGGGGAGGTCGATTGCCGGCGCCATAAGCGCGTCTTTGGCGCGGGCATTCGGGTGGGGTCTTTTCCAATCCGATTGACCCCTCCCCAACCCTCCCCCGTAAGGGGGGAGGAAGTCACACTGTGCACGGATACGCCCGATGACGACGACATTGACCGACACCATCGCCCTTGCCGAAAAGCACCTCGCGCGCTTCCGCAGCGGGACCGTGCCGCATCTGATCGACGGCAAGCCGGATACCGGGAGCGGCGAGACCTTCGAGACCGCCTCGCCCGTCGACAACGCGACCATCGCAAAGGTCGCGCGCGGCGGCGCCGCCGAGATCGATCGCGCGGCGAAGGCGGCGATGAAAGCCTTCCGCACCAACTGGGCCCACACCTCCGGCGAAAAACGCCGCGCGATCCTGCACAAGATCGCCGATGCCATCGTCGCGCGCGCCGACGAGATCGCCTACGTCGAGTGCATGGATACGGGACAACCGATCCGTTACATGTCGAAGGCGGCGTTGCGCGGCGCCGAGAATTTCCGCTTCTATGCGGATCGCGCACCGTCCGCGAATGACGGGCTGTCGCTGCCGACCGACACGCATCTGAACTACACCATCCGCCAGCCGATCGGGCCCGTGGGCGTCATCACGCCCTGGAATACACCGTTCATGCTGTCGACCTGGAAGATCGCGCCGGCGCTCGCGGCAGGCTGCACCGTCGTCCACAAGCCGGCGGAATGGTCGCCGCTCACCGCGCAGCTTCTCGCGGAGATCTGCCTCGAGGCGGGATTGCCCGCCGGCGTGCTCAATGTCGTACACGGCATGGGCGAGGAAGCCGGCAAGGCGCTGACCGAGCATCCCGACATCAAGGCGATCGGCTTTGTCGGCGAGAGCGCGACCGGCTCCGCCATCATGCGGCAGGGCGCGGCGACGCTGAAGCGGGTGCATTTCGAACTCGGCGGCAAGAATCCGGTGATCGTGTTCGGCGATGCCGATATCGATCGCGCGCTCGATGCCTGCCTGTTCATGATCTACTCGCTGAACGGCGAACGCTGCACGTCGTCCAGCCGCGCGCTGGTCGACGCGTCGATCTACGATGAATTCGCAAAGCGCGCCGCCGAGCGCGTGAAGAAGATCAGGATCGGCCATCCGCTCGATCCCGCGACCGAGATCGGCCCGCTGATCCATCCGCGCCACGTCGACAAGGTGTTGAGCTATGTCAATGCCGCGCGCGAGGCCGGCGCCACGATTGCGGTCGGTGGCGGCCGGGCGAATGGCGGACAAGGCAATTTCGTCGAGCCGACGCTTTATCTTCATGCCCGCAACGACATGAAGATCGCGCAGGAAGAGATTTTTGGCCCGGTGCTCACCATGATCCCCTTTGCCGACGAGAAGGAAGCGGTCGCCCTTGCCAACGACGTCCGCTACGGCCTTGCCGGCTATCTCTGGACCAAGGATGTCGGCCGCGCGCATCGCATGGCGCAGGCGCTGGAAGCCGGCATGATCTGGGTGAATTCGGAGAATGTGCGCCACCTGCCGACGCCGTTCGGCGGGGTGAAGTCGTCCGGCATCGGCCGGGACGGCGGCGACTATTCCTTCGACTTCTACATGGAGACGAAGAACATCGCGATCGCACTCGACAACCACAAGATTCCGAAGATTGGAGCTTAGGTCCCGTGTCCCGGACGCAGCGCAGCACGAAGTGATGCGCGGCAGAGCCGGGAACCACGACGCGATAGAACAAATGGGTCCCGGTTCAGCGGCGCACCGCTAACGCGCTGCGTCGCATCCGGGACGCGAGGGAGAACGCAAGAACAATGCCCATCCGCAAGCCGAATTTCACGCCGCCCTTCAACATCATCCGCGCCAGCCATGTCGAATTCGGCGTGCGCGACCTCGCCCGATCACGCGCCTTCTATGTCGATTGCCTGGGCTATCTCGTGACCGCGGAAGACAAGAACGCGATCTTCCTGCGCGCAGTCGAGGAGCGCAATCACCACTCCATCGTGCTGCGCAAGCAGAACGACGCCACGATTCCGGCGCTCGGCTACAAGGTGGCGAGCGAAGAGGATCTCGACCGCGCCGCCTTCTGGTTCGCGCATAAGGGCTTTCCGACCTCGTTTCCGGAGATCGAACATCAGGGCCGCACGCTGCGCACCTGCGACATCCACGGCATGCCGCTCGACTTCTATTTCCGGATGGATCAGGCCGAGTGCATGCTGCGCAAATATGCCGAGTACAAGGGCGCGCGCATCCAGCGCATCGACCATCTGAATTGCTTCACCCCGGACGTGCAGGCCTCCTACGATTTCTATACCGAACTCGGCTTCCGTCTGACCGAATATACCGAGACCGAGGGACCAAACCCGCAGCTCTGGGCGGTGTGGATGCATCGCAAGGGCAACGTCCATGACCTCGCCTTCACCAACGGCGCCGGTCCACGCCTGCATCATATCGGCGTGTGGACCGCGAGTGCGCTCGACATCCTGCATATCTGCGACGTGATGGCCTCGTCGGGCTATCTCGACAACATGGAGCGCGGCCCGGGCCGGCACGGCATCTCGAATGCGTTCTTCCTCTATATCCGCGATCCGGATGGCCACCGCGTCGAGCTGTTCACGTCGGACTATCTGACGGTCGATCCGGATTTCGAGCCCTATCGCTGGACGCTGCATGACAAGCAGCGCCAGACGCTGTGGGGCCACCCGGCGCCGCAATCCTGGTTCGAGGAAGGCTCGCCGTTCACCGGCGTGCCGGTGAAACAGCCGGTGCTGGAAGCGCAGCCGATCGTTGCGAGGTAGATATTGTCGTCGTCCCCACGAAGGCGGGACCCATAACCACCGCTTCAACAATATGGGTTTCCCGCTTTTGCGGTGACGACCGCATCCTCGAACTCTTGATGCATTGTCGTCGCGAAAGTTCGACTGAGCCGCGCGAAACGCTGTGGCAAGCGGGCTTGCGAAGGTTTTCTGACTATCGATTGAAGTCCCACCTATTCGACGGTCAAACCTCACGCTTGACATGATAGGAATAAAAGCATATTACGGGTCCACCTCGCTCAACGAGGGGCGTCAACCGGTGACGCCGATTGATGGAGCGGGGTGCGGCGCCTGCGCGCGCGGTTTCGTCGGCCGCGCTCCCGGGCTGCATGGGGGCACCGCCCGGGGTCACTAGGGATCCCTGCCGGGAGCCGGCTGACCGGCGCTTCCCGCATGTCGGGAGGCGCGTCGTGCAAAGCGCGGCCCCATGCAGATGAAACGCCGCAATGATGCGCCGTAAGGCGGCCGCGCGTCAGGGATGGCGTGCGGCACACCAGGAATGCCCTGCGTCTTTCGGCGCATCATTCCCCTCACCTTCCGCAATTGCGGCGTGCCCGCGCCGGACCAAACAACAGGGCCGGCGGCGCTTGCCTTCTTTCCCTCCCCCCGTGAGCGAAGCGAATGGTGGGGAGGGTGGCGAGCGATAGCGAGCCGGGTGGGGGGAATTTTGTGACCGTAACGGAGAGCGTGCTTGGCGCGAGAAAGCCCCCCACCCCGATCTCCTTCGCCACAGCGCGTTGAAGACGTGCGTGAACGCGCTTAAGGCTCAGTCGATCGACCCTCCCCACCGCTTCGCGGGGGGAGGGCTAAGTGGACAGACCTTCGCAAGCTGGAAGAGTAAGAGACAGCGCCGTGCGCTACATCGCCTTGACGATGCTCTCGGTCATCTTCTTGGCGTCGCCGAGCAGCATCATCGTGTTGTCGCGGTAGAACAGCGGATTGTCGATGCCGGCATAGCCGGAGGCGAGCGAGCGCTTGTTGAACATCACGGTGCCGGCTTTCCACACCTGCAGCACCGGCATGCCGTAAATCGGCGAGGATGGATCGTCTTCCGCGGCCGGGTTGGTGACGTCGTTGGCGCCGATCACGTAGACGACGTCGGCCTGCGGGAATTCCGAATTGATGTCCTCGAGTTCGAACACTTCGTCATAGGGAACATTGGCTTCGGCCAGCAGCACGTTCATGTGGCCCGGCATGCGGCCGGCGACCGGATGGATCGCGTATTTGACCTCGACGCCTTCCTTCTTCAGGGCATCGGCCATTTCGCGAAGCGCATGCTGCGCCTGTGCCACCGCCATGCCATAGCCCGGCACGATGATGACCTTGCTGGCATTCTTCATGATGTAGGCGGCGTCTTCGGCCGACCCGAGCTTCACCGGCTTCTGCTCGCCGCCGCCGCCCGGTCCGGCCACCTCGCCGCCGAAACCGCCAAGGATCACCGAGATGAAGCTGCGATTCATGCCCTTGCACATGATGTAGGACAGGATCGCACCCGAGGAGCCGACCAGTGCGCCGGTGATGATGAGCGCGGAATTGCCGAGCGTGAAGCCGATGCCGGCCGCGGCCCATCCCGAATAGGAATTGAGCATCGAGATCACGACCGGCATGTCGGCGCCGCCGATCGGGATGATGATCAGCACGCCGAACGCGAAGGACGCGATCACCAGCAGCCAGAACGCGGCATGGCTTTCGCTGCGCGCCAGCCAGACGATCAGGATCAGGATCGCGATGGCGAGGGCGATATTGATGGCGTGCCGCGCCGGCAGCATGATCGGCGCGCCGCTCATGCGTCCCGACAGCTTGGCGAAGGCGATCACCGATCCGGTGAAGGTGATGGCGCCGATCGCGGTGCCGAGCGACATCTCGACAAGGCTCGCGCCCTTGATGGCGCCGACAGAGCCGATGCCGAAGGCGGCCGGCGCGTAGAGCGCGCCCGCGGCGACGAGGACCGCGGCCATGCCGACCAGCGAATGGAACGCGGCCACCAGTTCCGGCATCGCCGTCATCGGCACGCGGCGCGCGATCACCGCGCCAATGCCGCCGCCGATCGCAATACCGAGGATCACGAGGAGCCAGGCGACGCCGCCCGCCGGCGGGTGCGCGGCGAGCGTGGTCAGAATGGCGATCGTCATGCCGACCATGCCGAACAGGTTGCCCTGCCGGCTGGTTTCCGGGGACGACAGCCCGCGCAGCGCCAGAATGAACAGGACGCCGGCGATCAGATAGCAGAGCGCGACAAGGTTCGGAGTCATCGCCCAGCTCCGTCATGCGCGGGCCCGACCCGCGCATCCATCGAAAAGATGTCGTGCGATACCGGGTGGATGGCCGGGTCAAGCCCGGCCATGACGACGTCATTTTTCATGTTGGTCAGCATGACGTCGTCACTTCTTTTCCTTCTTCTGGTACATCGCCAGCATGCGCTGCGTGACCAGGAAGCCGCCGAAGATGTTGATCGAGGCGAAGACCAGCGCGACGAAGCCGAGGATCCGCGCCACGGTCGTACCGGATTCCATGATCGGCACGCCGACCGCGAGCAGCGCGCCGACGACGATGACCGAGGAGATCGCGTTCGTTACCGACATCAGCGGCGTGTGCAGGGCGGGGGTCACCGACCACACCACGTAATAGCCGACGAACACCGCCATCACGAAAATCGAGAACTGGAAGACAAAGGGATCGACGTGGTCCATGCGTTACGCCCCTCAGGCCTTCGGCTGGAAATTCGGATGCACGACCTTGCCGTCGCGCGTCAGCAGCGTGCCCTTGACGATCTCGTCGTCCCAGTTGATCGCAATTTTCTTTTCCTTCTTGTCGATCAGGCTTTCGAGGAAGGTCAGGAGATTCTTGGCATAGAGCGCCGAAGCCGACGCCGCGAGCCGGCCGGGCATGTTGAGGTGGCCGACGATCTTCACGCCATTGATCTCGACCACCGCACCGGGCTTTGCCCCCTCGACATTGCCACCGCGTTCGACCGCAAGATCGACGATGACCGACCCCGGCCGCATCGACGCCACCATCTCCTCGGTGACAAGCTTCGGCGCCGGCCGCCCGGGAATGAGCGCCGTAGTGATGACGATGTCCTGCTTCTTGATGTGATCGGCGATGAGCGCGGCCTGCTTCGCCTGATACTCCTTCGACATTTCCTTGGCATAGCCGCCGGCGGTCTCGGCCTGCTTGAATTCCTCGTCCTCGACGGCGATGAATTTCGCGCCAAGGCTCTGCACCTGCTCCTTCACCGCAGGACGCACGTCCGTCGCGGTCACCACGGCGCCGAGCCGCCGCGCGGTGGCGATCGCCTGCAAGCCGGCAACGCCGACGCCCATGATGAATGCCTTGGCCGCCGGCACCGTACCGGCCGGCGTCATCATCATCGGCAGCGCCCGGCCATATTCGGCCGCCGCATCGATCACGGCGCGATAGCCGGCGAGATTGGCCTGGCTCGACAGGACGTCCATCGATTGGGCGCGGGTGATCCGCGGCATCAATTCCATGGCGAAAGCGGTGACCCTGGCATTCGCCAGCGCGTTGAGGGCGGTTTCGTTGCCGTAAGGGTCCATCAGCGCGATGAGTATCGCGCCCTGCGGATAGTCGATCAGCTCGTCGGCCCGCGGCCGGCGCACGCGCAGGACCACGTCCGCGCCCCTGACCGCGTCCTTGGTGACGGTCGCACCGGCTGCGGCATATTCGCTGTCGGGAATCCCCGAATGAATGCCGGCGCCGGGCTCGACCGAGACCTCGGCCCCGAGCCCGATCAGCTTCTTGACGGTTTCCGGCGTGCCCGCAACACGCGGTTCTGCCTTGTCAGACTCCGCGGCGACCGCGATTTTCATGAGCCCCCCGGCCGCGATCTAATGGACCAGGAAATAGGCCATCAGGATCAAGATCGCCGCGACGATGATGACGCCCCATTTCGCCAGCGCAAGAAACAGCAGATAGGTCTGCTCGTGCTCCTTGTAATCGTTGCCGTCGGCGGTGGTGTAGGCCACCTCACTGTGGTCAGCCATTGCAGTCCCCGTAAGAGCCAGAATTCGCCCTTTCGGTACCGCAATTGGGCGGGCGGGGCAACGGTTGGGACGCCCGCGAAGCCCCTCCCCGGCTCAAGCCTCCGGGTGCGGCAAGCCGGCCTCGTCGAGTGCGGCAGCCTGCCGCGCCGCGACCTCGGGCAGCGAGAAATTCTCGATCGCCTCGTTGAACAGGCGGTAGAAATTGAGCTCGGCATTGAGGTGCAGAAACACCCCGCCCAGCCCGATCGCCGCCCGGTCCATGAACACGAATTCGCGCGGCACCGTGACCGGCCCCTTCTCCTTCAGCGCCTGATGGACGCGGAAGGCTTCGCGGCGGCCATATTCGGAGGGCTTCACGCCGTCGGCGATGGTGCGGACCCGGTCGTCAAGCAGCGGCCCGTAGATGAACCGGGCCCAGATGTTCAGGATGTCGATCAGTTCGCGCGTGAGATTGCGGAAGCCCCAGGTCTCGTAGGCATGGACCACCAACGCGTCATCCCGATCGCGCAGCCCGTGATAGAGGTCGACAACCCCGCCGACGAAGCGCGGCGGAAAAATCCGGATGCAGCCATAGTCAAGCAGGTTGATCCCGCCGGGCGCGCCATCCGTCTCGAACACCGTGTAATTGCCGAGATGCGGGTCGCCATGGATCACGCCGAATCGGCTGAACGGAAACCACCACGCGGTGAACATCGCCTGCGCCAGCCGGTTGCGCTGCTCGAGCGGCGCGTCCTTGAAGCTGAGCATGCGGCGGCCTTCGAGCCAGTCGAGGGTCAGGAGGCGCTTCGTCGAAAGCTCCGGCCAGACCCGCGGCACCCGGATCAGGTCCGAGCCGCCAAGCATCTCGCGGTACAGGGCGACGTGCCGCGCTTCGCGTTCATAATCCAGCTCTTCACGGATGCGCGCGCCGATCTCCTGGTTGATCTCGCTGGTATCGATCGCAGGCTCCATCCGGCGGTGCAGCGCGAACAGGAGATTGAGCTGCTTCAGATCGGCCTCCACGGCCGATTGCATGTCGGGATATTGCAGTTTGCAGGCCAGCTGAGTGCCGTCATGGGCACGCGCCTTGTGTACCTGACCGAGCGAGGCGGCCGCCGCCGGGTGATGTTCAAATTCTGCGAATTTCGACTGCCAATCGGCGCCGAGCTCGGCCGTCATGCGCCGCTTCACGAAGGCCCATCCCATCGGCGGCGCTTCGCTTTGCAGCTTCGCCAGTTCGGCGGCGTATTCCGCCGGCAATGCGTCGGGAATGGTGGACAGAAGCTGCGCCACCTTCATGATCGGGCCCTTCAGCCCGCCAAGCGCTGCTGCAAGCTGCGCAGCATTCTTGCCGCGATCGAGATCGAGCCCGAAGAAGCGGGCGCCCGCTATCCGTGCAGCGACTCCGCCAACATCCGTGCCCACGCGCGCGTAGCGGCGGGCACGGGCGGCAAAACGGTTGGCTTCTGCATCCGACATCAACGCAAGCTAGGCATTCGCCCGGCCACCCGCCAGTGCGCCGCCGCAGCAGGCGGCGCTATTGGGCCGTCCATCCGCCGTCGGCCGCGATGGCTTGACCGCGAATCTGGTCGGCTGCCGGCGAACACAGAAATACGGCCAGCCCGCCGAGCTGTTCCGGCGTGACGAATTCGAGAGAGGGTTGCTTCTCGCCAAGGAGGTCGAGCTTCGCCTTCTCCACCGGGATGCCTTCGCGTTCGGCGCGCGCGTCGATCTGTTTCTGAACCAGCGGCGTCAGGACCCAGCCGGGGCAGATCGCGTTGCAGGTGACGCCGGTCCGCGCGGTTTCAAGCGCGACCACCTTGGTCAGCCCGACCAACCCGTGCTTGGCGGCGACATAGGCCACCTTGTCGACGCTCGCGACCAGCCCATGCGCGCTCGCGATATTGATGATGCGGCCCCAGTTGCGGTCCAGCATCTGCGGCAGGGTGTGGCGGACCAGATGAAAGGCCGACGAGAGATTGATCGCGATCACCGCATCCCATTTTTCCGGCGGGAAATGCTGGATCGGCGCGACATGCTGGATCCCCGCATTGTTCACGACGATGTCGATGCGGCCCATCCTGGCCGTGGCTTCCTTTGCCAGCTTTTCGATCTCGGCCGGCTTTGACATGTCGGCGCCGATATAGATCGCGCGCACCTTGAACTCGCTTTCGATACCGGCGCGCAGCTTCTCGATTTCGCCTGCATCGCCAAAGCCATTCATGACGATGTCGGCGCCGGCGCCCGCAAGAGCTCGCGCAATGCCGAGCCCGATGCCGGAGGTCGATCCTGTGACGATGGCGACTTTGCCTTTGAGCATGAGGTTCTCCAAAGAATGCACAGAATGCTAGGCAAGCAGCGTGCCGGAAGCGGCACGCATGCTTCAGGATTTTGGCCAATTGTCGCGTATCCAGCGCGTCAGGCCTTCCTCCCCCACTTCGCCCGCTGCAAGCGAAACGATCATCGCGGTGGCTGCTTCGGGTGGCACGTCGAACTCGATCCCATTCAAGCCGAGAAACACGATGAGCGATGCGAACGCGGCACGCTTGTTCCCGTCGACAAACGGATGATTGCGCGCAATCCCAAACGCGTAAGCTGCCGCAAGCGGGGCGAGATCGGTCTCGCCATAGGCAAACTTGTTAATCGGCCGCGCAAGCGCGGATTCCAGCATCGCGACATCGCGCACGCCTTCTGGCCCTCCGAAGAGGGCCAGTTGTTCGGAATGGACATCAATGAGGATGGACAGTTCGAGCCAACGCGGCTCAGTCACTTGGCAAGAGCCTTATAGGTATCGGCATATTTGCGGAAGGACCGCCGCGCGATCTCCATGGCCTCTGCATGCTTTGGATCATACGGCGTCAGCTTCAAGCCGCGTTCCGGCTGCTCGACGATGTGCAGCTTGTCGCCTTCCTGCAGGTTGAGCCGTGCAAGCAGTTCCTTGGGCAGGATCAGGCCCAAAGAATTACCGATACGCCGAACCTGAAGGACGTCCACCTCCTCCGGCTTTGAAACAGGCTTGTTCACGGTCAAACTCCGCTGTTATACATTTTGTATAACATTATTTCCCGCGAAATACAACCACATCAGGCGGCCCGATCCAGTTCCTCCAGCTCCGCGATCAGCCGCTCGATCACCCCAAGCCCGCCCTGCCAGAAATGCGGGTCGCGGGCGTCGAGGCCGAACGGCTTGAGCAGCTCGGAATGGTGCTTCGTGCCGCCGGCCGCGAGCATCGCGAGATAGCGCTCGGCAAAGCCCGCATCCGCCTTCTCGTAGACCGCATAGAGCGAATTCACGAGGCAATCGCCGAAGGCATAGGCATAGACGTAGAACGGCGAATGGACGAAATGCGGGATGTAGCTCCAGAACACTTCGTATCCGGGCTTGAGTTCGATCGCCGGTCCGAGGCTTTCGCTCTGCACCTGCATCCAGATTTCGCCGATCCTCTCCGCGGTCAATTCGCCGTTCTTTCGCTCGGTATGAACGTGGCGCTCGAAGGTATAGAACGCGATCTGCCGCACCACGGTGTTGATCATGTCCTCGCACTTGGAGGCGAGCATGGCCTTGCGCTGAACCGGATCGTCGGTCGCCGCAAGAAGCTTCTTGAAGGTCAGCATCTCGCCGAACACGCTCGCAGTCTCCGCGAGCGTCAGAGGCGTCGGCGCCATCAACGGACCGTTCGGCGCGGCGAGCACCTGATGCACCCCGTGACCGAGTTCGTGCGCCAGCGTCATCACATCGCGCGGTTTGCCCTGGTAGTTGAGCAGCACGTAAGGATGCGCAGACGGCACCGTCGGATGTGCGAAGGCGCCCGGCGCCTTGCCCGGCCGAACCGGGGCATCGATCCAGCGATCGTCGAAGAAGCGCTCTGCGATCTTGGCCATCACCGGCGAGAAAGCGCCGTATGCTTCAAGTACGGTTGCACGCGCCTCCGGCCAGGCGATGGTGCGCATTTTCACTTCCGGCAGCGGCGCATTGCGGTCCCAATGCGGCAGCCGTTCCTTGCCGAACCACTTGGCCTTCAGCGCATAATAGCGGTGCGACAATTTTGGATAGGCCGCCTGCACCGACGATACCAGCGCATCAACGACCTCGCGCTCGACGCGGTTCGAAAGGTGGCGCGCATCGGCAACGTCGACAAAGCCGCGCCAGCGGTCGGAAATCTCCTTGTCCTTCGCGAGCGTATTGGTGATCAGCGCGAAGGTGCGCACGTTGTCCTTGAACGTCGCCGCGAGCGCTTCGGCGGCCGCTTTTCGTTTCTCCTCGTGAGGATCCTGCAGCAGGCTGAGGGTCGGCTCGATCGCAAGCTCCTCGCCGTTCACCTCGAAGCGCAGCCCGGCGATGGTTTCGTCGAACAACCGGTTCCAGGCCGCGGAGCCGCTGACCGACTTCTCGTGGAACAATTGCTCGATGCGGTCCTCGAGCTGATACTGCTTCTCCTTGCGAAGATCCTCGATCCACGGCCGGTAATGGCCGAGCGCTGGATCGGCCATCGCCTGTTCGATGAGCGCGTCGTCGATCCGATTGAGTTCGAGCCCGAAGAACAGAAGATGCAGCGAGATCGCGGTGATGCGTTCCTGCGTGTCACCGTAGAATTTCGCGATGTGCGGGTCGGCGGTGTTGCCGGTATAAACCAGCATGGCATAGGACAGGAGACGGCCGAGCAAATCCTCGATCGCCTCATAGCGGCGCACCGGCTCGACCAGCGACTGGCCGGGATGTTTGCCGGCGGCAAGCTCCTCAAGACGCCCCTTGTAGGCCTTCTCGAATGCAACGCATTCGGTTTCCGCCCGCTCAAGGTCGCGCTTGAATTCCGGCGCATCGATGGAACGGTACAGATCGGTCAGATTCCATTCCGGGAGCGCGCCGAGTTCCGGAGACGTCTCCGATTTGCCGGAGGACCTGGCACCCGTCTTGCGGGTTTTGGCAGCCGCCGCAGTATGTTGTTCAGCCATGAAAGGACGATTTCACCTGTTGTCGGACTGGCATCATATCGCGACTGCCCCCGTCCTGCGCAACCATGGACCGGCGGGATCGTCCCCGATTGATCAACGGGCGCTTCAAATAGACGGCGCACTTCAGTAGTTTCCGCGCGCCATGCAGGTGGGGCATACCCCGCGCCTGTGCGAATGCTTGAAGGAAAACGCTTTATGAATCGCAGGGAACGACGCGCAGCACAGAAAAACGCGGGCTTTCGCGCCAGCCCGACGGCGGCGACCCTGGCTTCGGCGTTCCGCGCCCATCAGGCCGGGCACCGGTCCGAGGCGGAGCGGATGTATCGCGATGTCCTGGCGGTCGAGCCTCGCAACGCGGCGGCGCTGCATCTTCTCGGCGCGCTGATGCATCAGGCCGGAAAGAGCGACGAAGCGATCTCGCTGATGCGTCAGGCGATCGCGATCGAACCGCGCAATCCGGATTACCACTACAATCTCGGATCGGTGCTGAATGCCGCAGGTCACAGAACCGAGGCAATCGCTTCGCTTTCCAAGGCAATCGAACTGAAGCCGCAATATGTCGAGGCGCATTTCGAGCTCGGCAATGCGCTCGGTCGCGCCGGCGAATTCGAAAGCGCAGAAAAAGCCCTGCGGCGCGCGCACGATTTGCAGCCGAATAACGCCACCATCCTGAACAATCTCGGACGCGTGCTCCGCGGCATGTCGCGCATCGACGATGCGCTCGCGCTGTGGCAGCGCGCGGTGACGATCCAGCCCAGCCTTGCCGTCGCGCACCTGAATATCGGGCTCGTGCATCGCGAACAGAACCGTCTCGAGGAAGCCGAGCGATGCTTCCGGCGCGTGCTGGAGATCGACCCCCGCGACCCGGTGGCGCAGGTGCAACTTGCCGCCGTGCTCCTCTCGCAGAACCGAGCCGATGACGGTTTCCCGTTCGCCGAACAGGCGCTGTCGGCGCAGGAGAACAACGACACGCGGGTGACCTATGTGCGCTGCCTTGCCGCGGTGAGCCGGTTCAATCCCAGCGCGGAGCTGCGCGAGCGATTGCGGCGAGCGCTCGTCGAAGCATGGGTGTCGCCCAACGAGATCGCAGCGCTGTGCGCTTCGGTGCTGCGGGCGCATCCGGTTCTCGGACCGGCCATCACGCGGGTCGCCGAACAATGGCCGCAGGCCGCGCCGCGGCAGCAGCATCCGGTCCTGTCGGATATCGAATTCGCCGCCACAGAGGAGCCGCTGTTCCGGGCCTATCTGGAGATGACGCCCAATTGCGACATCGGTATCGAATTTTTTCTGACCGCCTTGCGCGGCAATCTCCTGGAGCGCTCAACGAACGGTCAGGAGGCGACGGCCGGCCTGTTGAATGTGTGCGCAGCTCTGGCGCGCCAGTGCTTCATCAACGACTATGTCTTCAATGAATTTGCCTCGGAGACGTCTCGCGTCGAACAGCTGTCTGCCGCGGCGCTCACTGCCATTCGCGATGCGGCGCCGCTCTCGCCATTTCAGCTCGCAGCGCTCGCGATGTACCGGCCCTTGCATTCGCTGAGCAATGCCGCGCGGCTCCTCGATCGTGACTGGCCCGAACCCGTTGCCGGCATTCTGCGCCAGCAAGTCTCGGAACCGATCGAGGAAGCAGCCTTGCGGGAATCGACGCGGACGCTGGTCGCAATCGAAGGCTCATCAGGCCATGACCGAGAGCCGTTCGAGGACACGGCCTATCCGCGCTGGACCGAGACAGTTTCGACCCTGACGCCGCGGCCGATCCGCGAAATCCTCCGCGAAAGGCTGCCGGCAGGCGACGTCCCCGATCTCGAGCAGCCGGCTTCGCCTCATGTGCTGATCGCCGGATGCGGCACCGGGCTGCAGGCGATAATCGCCGCGCAAAGCTATGGCGACGCAAAGATCGTCGCCGTCGATCCGAGCCTCGCCAAACTCGCTTATGCCAGACGCCAGGCTGCACGCCTGAACTGCGGCACGGTCGAATTCGTGCAGAGCGACATCGCAAGTCTCCCGACCGCCGACTGGCGGTTCGACGTGATCGAAAGCGGCGGCATGCTGCATGACCTGCCCGATCCGCGCGCCGGCTTGCAGGCGCTCACCAGAATGTTGCGTCCCGGCGGCGTGATGCGCCTTGCGCTGCACAGCGATATCGGCCGCAGCTTCACCGGGGCCGCCCGCGAATTCGCAGCCGCCGGAAATTATCAGCCCGATGCGGAGGGCGTGCGCCTGTGCCGGCAGGCCATCCTGCGACTGCCGGCCGATGCAAAAGCGAAAGACGTGCTGCAGACCGCGGACTTCTATTCGACCGGCACATGCCGCGATCTTGTCCTCGCCCCGCGAGAGCGCAGCCTGACGTTGCCGGAGATTGGCGAATTCCTGTCGGGCAGCGGATTGACGTTCCTCGGCTTCGAAACGAGCGAGGCGGTGCGCAATGCCTTTGCAAGCCGCTTCCCAGATCCGGCTGCGCGCAAGGATCTTAATGCCTGGCACCAATTCGAGACCGAGCAGCCGCAGACCTTTGCAGCGATGTACGTCTTCTGGGTGCACCGGCCGGCATGAGCCGAATGCCTCAGCACTTAAGATGCTGTTAAGCCAAGCACACGACACTGCCCCGAAACGGCACAGGCCTAAGGGGTGGGAATGCCCGAGCGAATTCTCGTCGTCGACGATGATCCGGTGCAGCGCCGGCTGATCGAGAACATGGTCCGCAAGTTCGGCTACGAGCCGGTCATCGCGGAGGGCGGCGAACAGGCCGCGCGGATTCTCACCGGCGAGGACGCGTCACGAATCGACTGCGTCATCCTCGATCTGGTGATGCCGGATCTCGATGGCATGGGTGTTTTGTCCCGGATGCGTGCCGAGGACATCACGATCCCGGTCATCGTGCAGACCGCACATGGCGGCATCGACAACGTGATATCGGCGATGCGGGCCGGTGCGTCCGATTTCGTGGTCAAGCCCGCGAGCCCCGAGCGGCTGCAGGTGTCGATCAAGAACGCGCTGACGCAGAGCGCGCTGGCCGGCGAATTGCAACGCATGAAGCGCAGCCGCGCCGGCACGCTCACGTTCCGCGACGTCATCACCCGCAGTTCGGTCATGGGACGGGTGCTGCGCCAGGCCGAGAAGGCTGCCGCCTCAACGATTCCCGTGCTGATCGAAGGCGAATCCGGCGTCGGCAAGGAATTGATCGCGCGCGCCGTTCACGGCAGCGGCGAACGTCGCAGCAAGCCTTTCGTCGCCGTCAATTGCGGCGCGATCCCCGACAATCTCGTCGAATCGATCCTGTTCGGTCACGAACGCGGCGCGTTCACCGGCGCGACCGAGCGCCATGTCGGCAAGTTCGCCGAGGCCGATGGCGGCACGCTTTTCCTTGACGAAGTTGGCGAATTGCCGCTGCCGGCCCAGGTGAAGCTGCTGCGCGCCCTGCAGGAGGGCGAGGTCGAGCCGGTCGGCGCCCGCAGGAGCGTGCGAGTCGACGTGCGGGTGATTTCCGCCACGAACCGCAACCTGATCGCCGACGTGAAATCCGGTCGCTTCCGCGAGGACCTGTTCTACCGCCTGCATGTCTTCCCACTGTCGGTCCCACCGCTCCGCGATAGGCCCGAGGACATCCCGGACCTTGTCCGGCACTTCCTGGTGCGTTTCTGCGCCGAAGAGGGCAAGGCGGTGAAGGCGGTCTCGTCCGAGGCCATGACGCTCCTCAAGCATGCGCGCTGGCCGGGCAACGTCCGGCAGCTTGAAAACGCGATCTTTCGCGCGGTCGTGCTGGCGGAGGGCGACGAAATCGGCATCGAGGAATTCCCGCAGATTGCCATACGCGATGCGGCGGTCGAGCGGGCCAGTCCCGCGACCCTGGTGCCCGGGGATGACGCCGGTCCGGGCGGCGAGCCGCCGTTGGTGATCGAGGCGGCACCGCCCTTCTCTCCGGACCGCCTGCCCTTGCTGGACGAGGCATCGCACCTGCGCCCGCTCGACGAGCTCGAGGCGGAAATCATCCGATTCGCCATCGCCCATTACCGGGGCCAGATGTCCGAGGTCGCGCGCCGGCTGCGAATCGGCCGTTCCACCCTCTACCGCAAGCTGGAAGCGCTCCAGCTATCGGATCGCGAACGCACCGGCGCCGGCGACCACGTGGCGGCGGAGTAACATTTGCCGCAATAAAGTACCCTTCTGCGGTGCAAATGCCGCAGTGCGATTGCGTTACGCCGAAATTTCGCGTCTTTTGCGGACCTCGCCGCTAAGATGCCTGTTATAGACGTTACCCCATCAGAACTGGGAATTGGCCTGAGGAGATTGAGATGCGCGGCCACCGCTTCGACCGCATTCTGGCAAGTTCGGCAATCGCGCTGGTTCTTGGGTTGTCGACGCCGCTGCAGGCGCAATCCGTGAGCCCGGAGGAGATGGCCCGGATTGAAGGCCGCGTCCCCGTTCCCGACACAACCCTGCCGCCCCCGCCAACCGCCGCGGACGTGATGAAGCCGGTCTCTGCGTCGGCCACCGCCGGCATCGAGCCAGCGTCGCCCCAGTCGGTCGCTCCGTCCCAACCTGCAGCCGCCGCAGCGGCACCAACTCCGTCCGAACCGGCACCTGTCGCGGCAACGCCTGCTCCGTCCGAGCCTGCGCCGGCAGCGGCAGCGCCCGCTCCGGCTGACGCGACACCGGCGACGGCACAGCCAGCCCCTGCCACCACCCCGGCCGCGGCAACGCCCACCACAACCGCTGAGCCTTCCGCCGCGCCTGCCGCAGCGACCGTGGCCGACCAGGATTTCTCGGACCGGCTGCGCGATGCCATCACCGGCCGCAATGCCGATCGCTATTTCTCACGACGCAATGAGAAAACGGCCGCCGAGGCGTTCTACAAGGAGCGCAACTACGAGCCGATTTTCGTGGCCGACCGCAAGCAATCGCCGCGTGGCGCCGCTGTCGTCTCGTATCTGCAGCGTGTCGATGCCGACGGCCTCGATCCCGCCGATTATCCGGCTCCGAATTTCAAAGCCGGCGACATTGACGCGCTCGTCGAGGCTGAACTTCGCCTTGCCGGCGAAGTCCTTGAATATGCGCGCCATGCTTCAACCGGCCGCGTCCACTTCTCGCGGATCAGCAACGACATCGGCTTCGAACTGGATGCACCGGAGCCTGCGGAGATTCTCGCGAAGGTCGCCGGCGCCACCGATATCCCGCAGGTGCTGGACTCATATCAGCCGCAGCATCCGCAATACAAAAAGCTGAAAGCCGAGCTCGCCAAAGCGCGCGGCCGCAGCGAGAAGCCCGCCGAGGAGGTGGTGCGCATTCCTGAAGCCGGCGGAAAGCTCACGCTTAATGCCGACGATCCGCGGGTACCGCTGTTGCGCAAGCGCCTGAAGATTGCGGGGGACATGGACTCCACCCGTTACGATCAGGACGTGCTGGAAGCGGTGAAAAAGTACCAGCAAGGCGCCGGCCTCACCGCCGATGGCGTGATCGGACCGGCGACATTGCGGGCCCTGAACGGGACCGGCGCCCAGAAGCGCGAGCGGACGACCGACATCATCATCGCCAACATGGACCGCTGGCGCTGGATGCCGCGCGATCTCGGCAAGAACTACGTGATGTTGAACATCCCGGAATTTCGCCTGCGCCTCTACAAGGACCGCGCGCTTTACTGGGAGACCAAGGTCGTTGTCGGCAAGCCATCCCAGGCGACTCCGATCATGTCCGGCGCGATGAAATTCATCACCGTCAATCCGACCTGGAACGTGCCGCCGTCGATCATCGCCAACGAATATCTGCCGGCGTTGCGCCAGGACCCGGGCGTGCTCGAGCGCATGGGCCTGCGCATGGAGCAGAACCGCGACGGCACGGTGCGCATCTATCAGCCACCGGGCGACCGCAACGCGCTTGGCCGCATCCGCTTCAACTTCCCCAACAAGTTCCTGGTCTATCAGCACGACACGCCGGACAAGCACCTGTTCGCGCATGAGAAGCGCGCCTACAGCCATGGCTGCATGCGCGTCGAGAACCCGCTGCTGTACGGCGAGAAGCTGCTTTCGGTCGTGATGCCGAACGAGCGCTACACTGCGGAAAAGCTGCGCTCGATGTATGGACCGGCCGAGATCAACATCAACTTCCCAACCCATCTGCCCGTGCACCTGACCTACCAGACCGCATGGGTCGACGATAACGGCACGCTGCAGCTCCGCGACGACGTATACGGGCGCGATGCTCGCCATATCGCCGTGCTGCGCGGCGACGAGCGGCGCGTGGCGGACGTGGCGCAAGCCACCCGTCCCACCGGGACCGGCATCCCGGCCGATCAGCTTCGCTTCCAGCAGCGTGAAGCCGGCCCGTTCGCGGACTGGTTCTCATCGCGCCAGGCGGCCGGCGGTGACAGGCGTGGCAACCGCATGGTCCAGCAGGGCCAAGGTCGCAACGATCCGTTCCAGGGCTTTTTCGGGCGTCTGTTCCGCTAACGTTCCCCGCCCCCACATCGCGCCGTCCGTTAACTATATCTGTTGACGGACGGCGTTCCTTTTGGGGAGGTGGCCATTTTTCGCCACAGTCAAATCTTATCACGATTACGACATCTCGTCGGGGGACGATAATCTCGCATTAACCCGCCTTCGTAACAGTGCGTTAGCCATGCCGCGCGCGGCGCGGCACCTCGCCCTTTGTGCCAATGATCAACGGACCACTACGTGCCAGTCGCTAAAGCGCGCAACGCCGGAATCGGGATCAGGACGCGCATCACACAGCGTCTCGCGCTGGCCGCCGCAATCACAATTTTCGGGTCCGAAGGGCTTCACACCGCCATCGCCAACGGCGACACCCGCACCATCTCGATGTACCACACGCATCGGGGCGACGACATTACCGTCACCTTCAAGCGCAACGGCCGCTATGACGAAGACGGCCTCAAGAAGCTCAATCACTTCCTGCGCGACTGGCGCACCGACGACGTCACCACCATGGACCCGCAGCTCTTCGATGCGGTCTGGGAGGTGCAGCGCGAATTCGGCCTCGACAAGAAGATTCACATCATCTCCTCATACCGCTCGCCGCGCACCAACGAAATGCTGCGCAAGCGTTCGAGCGGCGTCGCCCGCCACTCGCTGCATATGCAGGGCAAGGCGATGGACTTCTTTATCCCTGGGGTGCCGCTCGAAAGGGTGCGCGAAGCTGGCCTGAGGCTCCAACGCGGGGGCGTTGGTTTCTATCCGACCTCGGGCTCGCCTTTCGTGCACATGGACGTCGGCAACGTGCGGCATTGGCCGCGCATGACCCGCGAACAGCTCGCGCGGGTTTTCCCGGACGGCCGCACAGTGCACTTGCCGCTCGACGGCAAGCCGCTGGCGGGCTTCGCCCTCGCGCAAGCCGATCTCGCAAAACGCGAGTCGTCGTCCAGCTTCAACACCGCGCGCGTGGCATCCGCCAATCCGCTCGCGCGGTTGTTCGGCATCAAGCCGAAGCCCGCAGCGGACGAGGATGAGGCGGAAGCGGCGCCCACCGCTGCGCCTGCGCCCACTAAGGTCGCCTCGGCCGGCTTCCCGACACCGATCGCCGCGGCCGCCCGCGACAATATCCTCGCGGCAGCTCAACCGAAGCCGCCGGTGGCCTCGCTCGTATCCCCGGCCCCGCTGCCCAAGGCGCGTCCGGCCCTGCAGCCGGAAGAAACCCCGCAACAAACCGCGTCCGCCGAAACCTCTCCGCCGCGCCCGCCGGCCGCGATCCCGAATACACTGGCGCTCGCCGCGACCCCGAACAACATCATCCTGTCACGCGGCTATTGGTCGGGCCGCCCGGATAATCCGGCCGACACATCGACCGGCAGCATCGGACCGTTCGCCGCGCCCCCTGGCTTCGGCGAAGGCAAGCCGGGTCACACCATCCTGTCCTACGCAAAGGACATCGCGCCCGAACCCGCCCCGCAACGCGCCAAGCCGGCCACGCAGGCCGCCCGGCCGGCGGCGATCGCTCCGAACACCACCATCGCCGCCAAAGGCGGATCCAGCGCCCCGACGCTCGTGGTATCCGCCTCGCCGGGAAGCCACAGGCTCACCGGCGCCGAGCCTCACTTCGAAGGCCCGTGGATGCGAGCGATGATCCTAACGCCGAGCGTTGCGCGGTTCATGACCACGACGCTCTATGGCAACCCCGACTTCCGCA
>NZ_DATMRX010000112.1:0-1772 GCF_035565855.1 Pseudorhodoplanes sp. | reverse complement strand
GCGACAGACGCCCGCCGTAGAGCGGCCCGCGCACGGCGCCGAAGAAGGCCCTGCGGTCGATGCCCATCGTCAGATCCCCCGCACCCGCGGCTCGCCCAGCCGGTCGAGCACCAGCGCCGTCAGCGCCCAGACGAGCGCGTCGAGCCGGTCCGGCGAGCGGCCGGCGGAAAGCCCGTCCGGGCCGAAATCGCACATCTGGTCCTCCAGTTCCGCGAAGGCGCCGGCATGGGCGACCCGCCCCTGCTCGTAGAGCGCGGCCACCGGCTCGGCGCGCAGGAATTTCCCGCGCGTCGCCCGCACGGTCGAGACCGGCAGGGCCGCGTCCACGCTTTTCAGCATCGCCGTCACCATGTCGCCGCCCTGGTTCACCTCGGCCACTACCCGGTCGGCGTCGAACCGCCGGAAGGCGCGCACCACCGCGCCCGCCCAGCCGGCGGGGCTCGCCCCCGTCACCGAGCAGTCGGCCAGCACCACCGCACGCCCCGCGCCGTCCAGCCCCGCGACGACGATGCCGCAGACGGAAGCAGCGGATGCCGTCGCCGGCGGATCGACCGCCACGACGATGCGCGAAAGCGGCCCCGGCGCCTTCAGCCGGATCGCCTCCAGCCGCGAACGCGCCCACAGCGCGTCCTCGCGGTCGGCGATCAGCTCGCCGTCCAGCTCCTGCCGTCCCAGCCGCGTGCCGCCGTAGCGGTCCGCCATCGCCGCGATGAAGCCGGGCGAAAGATTCCTGGCATTATCGGAGGTCGCGATGCGCCGCACCGCCGTTCGCCCGTCGCCGGCCAGCGCCCGCAAAAGCGGCACCGGCCTCGGCGTCGTCGTCACCAGCACGCGCGGGTCCTCGCCGAGGCGCAGGCCGAATTGCAGCATGTCCCAGGTCTCCTGCGCGTGTTTCCATTTCCCGAGCTCGCTGCACTTAGGGATTTCATGCAAGTGCGCTTTGTTAACCCGCAGCGTGGTATGCCGCTGTAAGCATTGGATAAAAAGCAATGGCCGGAAAAATGGATCAGAAGACTAAGGCGTATTCATACGTCCGTATTTCATCTAAAGCGCAGATAGAGGGACGAGGCATTGCGCGTCAGATCGCAGCGGCACAAGAGTATGCTGACAAACATGGATTGGAACTGGACGAGAAACTAGCCGATATTGGTAAGTCAGGTTTTCACGGTCATCACGTAAAATTCGGCGCACTCGGCAATTTCTTGCGGCTTGTGAAAGACGGGCAAATTCCAGTCGGTTCTTACCTGCTCGTTGAATCACTGGACCGTCTTTCCCGCGAAGACGTGCTTACCGCACAAGCACAATTCCTAGAAATCCTGCAAGCCGGCATTACCATCGTTACGCTTATTGATGGAATGGAATACCATCGAGACAAGGACTTTACGCAACTCATTATCTCGCTCACCTACATGAGCCGTGCCAATAACGAATCTGCTGAAAAATCCAAGCGCATCAAGGACGTGATTAGGAAGCGCAAGCAAGACGCGCTCGCCGGAAAGCCTCGATACAATCACCATCTTGTCGGCTGGATCGACCAAAAACGCATCGATGGCACAGCGGATTATGACTTTTCGCTGAACGACAAAGCCAATGCAATCAGGCGAATTTTCGAGTTGGCCGACAATGGTGTTGGCGCATGGTCGATTGCGCGAATGCTGAATACTGAAGGCTTCCCTGTGCTTCGTTCCAGAACGAATGTGGACCAACGCTGGAAAGAAGCCCAGGTACAACTACTCCTCAAAAACGAAATCGTCATCGGTACGTATCAACCG
>NZ_DATMRX010000111.1:0-1523 GCF_035565855.1 Pseudorhodoplanes sp. | reverse complement strand
GGGATCGCGGGCGACGACGTGATGCAGATCGACGAAGTAGCGTTTCGGCAGGCTCCAGAGCCCGGCCCATTCGATCGGCGCTTCCCTGCCCGCTCGCCATAGAGCCGCGCGCCGTGCGAGGCCTATCGCGAGTGTCGCGATCGAGACCCAAAACAGCGCTGTCACGGCTGCCGCGATCGACACGATCAAAAATCCTTACACAGCCGGAGCGAGTCGTAGATGGCGGCGTGAATGTTGTGCATCGACACGCAATCCCCGACGCGGAAGAGGAGAAAGCGTCCATCGCCCGTCGCCTCTTGCAGCGCCGGCTGCGGCTCGGCAGCAAAAAGCGATTTGAGATCCGTCTGGCCGCGATTGATCGAGCGCCCCTTCAGCGAGGTATAAAGCTCGGTGTTGGGCGCGATGCCGTTTTCGATGATGACCTGATCGACGACGCGCTCTTCTAATTCATCGGTATATTCATTGCGCAACACGGCGACCTTCTTGTTACCCTCAGCGTAGACGCGATCCAGCCAATGGTTCGGTGTCGGAATGATGCCTTGCGCATAAAGGCGGCGATAGAAAATCGGGAACGTCGTGCCGCCGACATCTTCGGAGACTTTCGTATCGGGCGTGACGATCTCGACGGTGCAGCCGCGGCTCGCCAGGAAATCCGCGGTGCCGAAGCCCGCGTGCGCGCTGATGCCGTCATAGACGAGAACGTTCTCGGCCGGCGCGACCTTCTCAGAGAGGATGTCCCAGGAACTGATGGAAAGTCCCTCGTTCGCGCCCCAGTTCGCGACTTGATCGGTGAAGCTGCGCCCCCCTGTTGCGAGCACGACGATGTCCGGCTCCTCGCTGAGCACGATATCGGGCGTCGCTTCGGTTTCCAGCCGGCGATCCACGCCCAAACGTTTTGTCTCAAGGTCAAACCAGCGAACGATGCCGGCCATCTGCTCGCGTTGCGGTGCCTTGGCCGCGAGATTGATTTGGCCGCCGACACCTGGGTTGCGCTCAAACAAAATGACATCGTGCCCCCGCGACCGCGATACGCGCGCGGCTTCGAGACCTGCGGGGCCTCCGCCGACGACAACGACACGCTTCTTTGCGCCTTTTGTCTTGGTGATGACGTGGGGCATCGTCGCTTCGCGTGAGGTCGCCGCATTCTGGACGCAGAGCGTATCGGAGCCAGAATACATGCGATCGATGCAGTAGTTCGCGCCGACGCATTGGCGGATCTGATCTTCGCGGCCCTCGCGCACCTTGTTCATGATGTGCGGATCGGCGATGTGCGCGCGGGTCATGCCGACCATATCAACGAGCCCGTTCGCGAGGATGCGCTCGGCTTGCGAGATATCGCGGATGCCTTGCGCATGAAGGACCGGCACGCTGACGACGGACTTGATACCGCTTGCGAGATGCACGAACGGCTCGGGCGGCAATGCCATCGGCGGCATGCAGTTCGCGAGCGTGTTGTGCGTATCCGCGCCTGAGCCAATCACGCTGATGAAATCAAGCATGCCAGTCTCGGACATGCGCTGCGC
>NZ_DATMRX010000110.1:0-1546 GCF_035565855.1 Pseudorhodoplanes sp. | reverse complement strand
TTCGCGGGGGCGAGCGGAGTGTATGGTTTCGTGCCGCGTACCTCACTGCACGTCGTAGACCTTCCAGTCCTGCAGCACGCCGATCTTGCCGCCGTCCCAGCGATAGACGCGATAGGCCTGCTGGGTGCGGAAGTGATTGTCCTTGGTCCAGACCATGGGCACGCCGTGCAGCCCCTTGGTATCGACCTTCAGGTCCGACATCGCGGCTGCGATCTTTTCCTTGGTCGCGGGCCAGCCGGCCTTGCGCAAGGCGGCTTCGAGCGCGAGACCGCCGAGCCAGCCTTCGGTCATCTGATTGACGGGATACTTGGCGCCGCCGGCCTTCGCCGCTGCCTCGATCTCCTTATGGATCGGAAGACCGTCGGCATAGAACGAGTTCGCACCCATCACATAGAATTTCGGGTCCTTCACGCGCGGCAATTCGCCCTCGACCTCGAGATGCGCGATGGTGAGATATTCACCGTCCCAGCCGAGACGGCGCAGCGCCTCGAAGGTGCGGATCTCTGTCACCCACGGCGCCCAGGAGAATGCCCAGTTCGCGCCCGCATCCTTGATTTTGGTTGCGAACGGCGTGTAGTCCGGCGTCGGCGGCGGGATCACTTCCTTGGCGACGGTCTTGAAGCCCATCTTCTCGGCTTCGGCCGACGCGAAATCGATTTCCGAACGCGAAATCGGTATCGCCATCGCAGCATAGCCGACATTCACCGGGCCCTTGGCGACGCTCTTGACGTAAGCGAGCGCAGCGCGGCTGTCATAGGTTTGCGCAAAACCGGTCGAGCAGAATTGCAGGGGATCGGCGTTCGGCGGCAGCACTTCCTTCGGGCAGACCGCGCCCATGAACAGGACCGGTACACCGGCGCGCCTGGTTTCCGCGAGCATCGGCGCGTAGGTCGACGACAGGCTTGCATTGACGAGAACCGGCACGTTGTCCTGCGCCACCAGCCGTTTCACATTCGCGGCGGCCTTGGATGCTTCGGCGGAATCGTCCTGCAGGATCAGGTTCACCTTGCGGCCATCGATGCCGCCTTTTGCGTTCAGTTGATCGATATAGAGGCGCAGGCCTTCGACGGCTGGGCCGAGCGTGCCGGCGGCGGGGCCGGTCATCGCGCCAGTCAGGCCGATGGTGTAGGTCTCCTGCGCCGTGGCGGGCAATGCAATGGCGAGCGCGGCAATCGCGCCCATCAGGCTCCGTTTCAGCATTGGCGTTCTCCCTATCCTGTTCGTTGTTCTTTCAATGTTTGACGAATCCTACCCTCCCCTTGTGGGGAGGGTCGCCTGCTGAGCGGAGCGAAGCAGGCGGGGTGGGGTCCTTGTTCTCGCGTGCAATCGCCCCACCCCGATCTCCTTCGCTGCGCTCAGTCGATCGACCCTCCTCACAAGGGGGAGGGTAAAGAAAGCCACTATCGCAGCGCATCGCCCGCACCTGCAGCGAGCATCCGCTCCTCCGTGTCGTCGTACATGCCTTCGACCAGATCCTTGAAGCGATCGTACATCAGGTTGCGCTTCACCTTGCGCGTCGGCGTCACCGGCTCGCCGTCCTGTTCGG
>NZ_DATMRX010000109.1:0-5830 GCF_035565855.1 Pseudorhodoplanes sp. | reverse complement strand
CGCTCTTTGTTGATGAGGGCCCATAGCGCGATATAGCCCATGAACAGAACGATCAGCATGATGCCGGGCATCACGCCGGCGATGAACAATCGCGCGATCGACTGGTCGGTTGCGGTGGCGTACACGATCATGATGATCGAGGGCGGGATCAGAAGGCCAAGCGTGCCCGAACCGGCCAGCGTTCCGATCGCCATGCTCTGGTCGTAGCCGCGCTGCCGCAGTTCGGGCAGGGAAATCCGCCCGATGGTCGCGCAGGTCGCCGCCGACGAGCCGGAGACAGCGGCGAAAATCCCGCAACCGACGACATTGACGTGCAGGAGCCGGCCCGGCAGCCGCTGCATCCACGGCGCCAGAGCCTCGAACATGTCTTCGGACAATTTCGTCCGATACAATATCTCGCCCATCAGAATGAACATCGGCAGCGCCGTGAGGTCCCACGAGTTGGACGCCTGCCACATTGACGCCGCAAGCGCCGGACCGGGCGGCGTCGAAACCGTCACGGCCATGGCGACCAACCCGATCGCCGCAAGGCCGAGCGCGACCCATATTCCGGACGCAAGGATCAGGAGCAAAATCGCGATCAGAAGGAGCGACAGCGCGACAATGCTCATCACTCGGCCTTTCCGAGCGTGATGGCATCCTCGCTCTTTCTGAAGCTTGGCTCGCGCCCGCGCAGCACCAGCACGAATTCATCGATCAGTGCGATCGTAAGAATAATAGCGCCAAGCGCCATCGCGGCCTGCGGAACCGCCAGGGGAAAACGGACGACACCCGGCGACACCTCGTCGAACTGAAAGGACACGAAGGCGAAGTGAGTGAGTTGCCAGGCGATATACGCCGACAGAAGCGCGGATGCCCCGAACGCCCATAACTCGAGCGCATATCGTCCGCGCGGCGGCAATGCCTGCAGCAGCATGGTGATGCGGATATGAGCGCCCGCTTTCAGCGTGCCTGCCAGGGCAAGGAAACTTGCCGCGGCGAGGAGCGAACCGGAGAACTCCGCGAGCGACAGAATGACGATGCCGAAGGGTTCGATCCCGATCAGCTTCAGGCTTTCGTCGATCAGCCGTCCGAAAAGCTGGGCGCCGATCAGGAGCGCGATCGCGACAAGGCAAGCGGCGGACAGCCAGAGGGCCGCGGCGTAAAGTTTGTCGAGACCTGCGCGCATGGCGGGCGGATCGTTTGCGCTCCGCGACCCGCGGAGCGCAAACATCGAAGGGTTATTTCTTGTACTCCTCCAGCATCTTCTGTCCGTCGGGCCCGGCCTTTGCTGCCCATTCGGCGGCAATCGTCTCGCCGATCTTGGCGAGACCGGCCTTCAATTCCGCACTGGGCTGCATCACGATGATCTTGGCGTCCTTCAAGGCCTTTGTCTTGATCTGCATTTCGTCCATCGACGCCTTCCAGCCGCGGTCCTCGGCCGCCTTCGCGGCATCAATCACTGCTTTCTGCTCGTCAGGCGAAAGCTTCGCGAACGCCGCCTTGTTGACGAAAACGATGTTGCGCGGGAGCCACGCCTGGGCGTCGATGTAGTGCGTGAGGTAATCCTGCGCCTTGGTGTCGACGCCGGTCGAGGCCGAGGTGATCATCACATCGACGCGGCCGGTTGCGAAGGCGGTCGGCAGGTCCGGTACCTCGATCTGGGTCGGGATCGAGCCGGCGAGCGCAGCAATCCGGCCGATGGTCGGATTGTAGGTGCGGAATTTCAGACCCTTCAGATCGTTGACGGAATTGATTTCGCGCTTGGCGTAGAGCCCCTGGGGCGGCCAGGGCACGGCATAAAGCAGCATCAGACCTTCCGAATCGAGCTGCTTCTGCAGGTACGGCTTCTGGACGTCGTAGAGCTTCTTCGCCGCGTCATAGCCGGTCGCGACGAAGGGCAGCGAATCTGCGGCATAGATCGGCGCTTCGTTTCCGGCGAGCGATTGCAGGATTTCCCCAATCGGCGCTGTCCCCTGGCGTGCGGCCCGCTTGATTTCAGGATGCTTGAACAGCGAGCCCGCCGAATGGATCTTGATCTTCAGCGACCCCTTGGTCGCCTTATCGACATCTGCGGCAAATTGCGCGGCATTGCGGGTATGGAAATTGCCGTCCGGATAGGGCGTCGGCATATCCCAGGAGGTCTGGGCCTGCCCGGCGCCGCCAAGCGCGATTGAAACCAAGGCAACAGCAGCGGCGCGAAACAACATCGTCATCTGGCTCTCCTGAAGTCCGCGAAACCCGGCAGGTCTGCATCCATGCCGCAAGCATCGCGCGCAAACGGCGCCCTCTGCAAGGGGGCAGCCCGGCTGCAGCCGGAGGACCGCGGAACCGGGCCGGATTTCAACAGCTTCGGTGCACGCCCCGCATGTCTTTGCGGAGCGGGCGTGCTAACGCCTGCCGATATTGCTGGGAAGGTTGCAGGACCCCTTTGGCCAAGAGTGCCCTCGATAAAGACCTGAAGAAGGTCGTCCGGATCGAACACGCGACGCAGGATCTGACGCGTTCGCTGACGACGCCGGGGCTTCTGATCCTGTTCCTGATGGGGACGGTCGTGGTCGCGAGCCTGTCGGTCGCGCAAGGCCCCCTCAGCTATCTCGTGGTGATCGCAGCGCTGATTGCCGCCTATATGGCGCTCAGCATCGGCGCCAACGATGTCGCCAACAATATGGGCCCAGCGGTCGGCAGCAGGGCTCTGACGATGGGTAGCGCGCTCGCCATCGCGGCGGTCTGTGAAGCGTCCGGCGCTCTCATTGCCGGCGGCGATGTCGTGAAGACGATCTCGCGCGACCTGTTGCGGCCCGATATCAACCTTCCGCCCATTCATTTCGTGCTGGTGATGTCCGCGGCGTTGCTCGCGGCAGCGGTATGGACCCACCTCGCGACGTTCCTCGGCGCCCCGATCTCCACCACCCATTCGGTGGTCGGCGGCGTGATGGGCGCCGCCGTCGCCGCCGCCGGCATCAAAATGGTGGTCTGGCCGGTGATCGGCGCGATCGCGGCGAGCTGGGTAATCTCGCCGGTCATGGGCGGGCTGATCGCCGCGGCCTTGCTCGGCTTCATCAAGTGGGCGGTGCTGTTCCGTGAGGACAAGATCAGCGCCGCGCGCCGCTGGGTGCCGGCGATCATCGCGCTGATGACGGGCATCTTCACGATGTATCTCGTGGAGAAGGGCCTCAGCCGGGTCTGGAGCCCGCCACTGGCGCTCATCATCGGATCGGGGCTTGTTGCTTTCCTCGCCGCCTTCGCAGCGACGCGGCCCTGGGTCAATGCGCGGTCCCACACGATGGAAAACCGGCGCAAGGACGTAAGCGCATTGTTCACGCTGCCGCTGATCTGTTCTGCGGCGCTGTTGTCGTTCGCGCATGGCGCCAATGACGTGGCCAATGCCGTCGGCCCTCTCGCCGCAATTGTCTCGACGGCGGCCGGCGAAAGCAGCACGGCGGGCGATGTCGAACTTCCGTTCTGGGTGCTGCTGATCGGCGCGGTTGGTATTGCGATCGGTCTTGCCCTGTTCGGACCGAAGCTGATCCGCAGGGTCGGCGAGCAAATTACCAAAATGGATGCGATCCGCGCCTTCTGCGTCGCCTTGTCCGCGGCGATCACGGTGCTCGTCGCATCCGCCCTCGGGATGCCGGTGTCCTCGACCCATATCGCGATCGGCGCGATTTTCGGCGTCGGCTATCTGCGCGAATTTCTAACCAACAAGGGCGTGCCGAACCCCGCGGTGCGGCCGCGCTCCCTGTTCCTCGAGCCCTCGAAGCTGAACAAGACGCCCGAGCAGGCCATCGCCAATTACCGCAAGCGCGAACGCCGCAAGCTCGTCCGCCGCCAGCACGTCGTCGGTATCGCCGCCGCCTGGGTGATCAGCGTCCCGGCCACGGCGATGCTGGCGGGACTATTCTATGCCTTGATGGCGACGTTTGCCGGCTGAGGCGACTTTGCGACCCGTCGATGCAGGAGCGTCGCCAATGTCACGAGTTGCGGGTCCGACAAGAGCCTGCGCGCTTCCGGCAGGATGACCCAGTGGCGGTGCCGCTTGTCGCGTTCCGGCCAGTCGTCGACCTGACGGACCACGCGCAGCGGATACATCCGGACTTCGATCGGCGCAGTCCGGATGCTGCCTTTCAGCCCGCGATAGCTGCCGATCGGTGTCGGCTCCACATCACCCTCGACGCCGGCCTCCTCGAACGCTTCGCGCGCGGCCACCTGCCAGGGCTCGTAGCCCTCGATCAAAGTGCCTTTCGGAAAGATCCAGCGACCGGTGCCGCGCGAGGTAATCAGAAGGAAAACCGGCGTGCCGTTTACCAGCGTATAGGGGATGGCGCCGGCCTGGGGCATCGCTTCGATGCTTTTGCCGCCGAGCTGGGTCCTGATCCATTGTGTGAGGCGTTGCGTCGTCGCCACTTCCGCCCATCCTGCGTGGAGACTCATCCATTGCGCCAAGTTGCGGCGTTGGTCAAACGCAAGGCGCGTGCAGGTCGTGGACAGCGATGGCTTGCGACGCTGCCGCAATCGTACCAGCATGACATCGGCTCCATCCTGAAGTTCCCCGCACCGCATGACCCGCAAACACGCTTCCCCCTCTGAGTCTTGGGATTTCTGGATCGACCGCGGCGGAACCTTCACCGACATCGTGGGGCGCAAGCCGGACGGCAGCCTCCACGCCCACAAGCTCCTGTCCGAAAATCCCGAGGCCTATCGCGACGCCGCCGTTCAGGGCATTCGCGACCTGCTCGGGCTTTCGGCCGGCGAGCCGATTCCGCCAGGGCGCATCCGCGCCGTGAAAATGGGCACGACCGTCGCCACCAATGCGCTGCTCGAACGCAAGGGCGAGCGTACGCTCCTGATCACCACCAAGGGTTTCCGCGATGCGCTCCGCATCGGCTACCAGGCCCGGCCGAAGATCTTCGCGAAGGAGATCATCAAGCCGGACATGCTGTTCGAGCGCGTGGTTGAAGTGGACGAGCGCGTGCGCGCCGACGGCACGGTGGAACGGGTGCCCGATTTGTCCGCCATCGAGCCGGAATTGCGGCGCGCCTACGACGACGGCATCCGCGCCGCCGCGATCGTGTTCATGCACGCCTATCGTTTTCCCGAGCATGAGCGGCAGGTCGCCGCGCTGGCACGCCGCATCTTTCCGCAGGTGTCGGTGAGTCACGAGGTTTCGCCCCTGATCAAGCTCGTCGGCCGGGGCGACACCACGGTGGTCGATGCGTATCTGTCGCCGATCCTGCGGCGCTATGTGAATCAGGTGGCGACCGCTCTCAACGCGCTGCCATCTTCTCCCCTCCCCCCGCGCAGCGGTGGGGAGGGGTCGGGGGTGGGGGGCGCTTCGACATATGAAATGACCGTCGACTCCCCTCACCCCTACCCTCCCCACCATGCTTCGCATGGGGGGAGGGAGCGCAGCGGAGCAAGCGGCGGTGAAGCAAGACTGATGTTCATGATGTCGTCCGGCGGGCTCACCGCGGCCGACTTGTTCCAGGGCAAGGACGCGATCCTGTCTGGGCCCGCCGGCGGCGTCGTGTCGATGGCGCAGACCGCTCGCGAAGCCGGCTTCACCCGCGTCATCGGCTTCGACATGGGCGGTACCTCGACCGATGTCTCGCATTACGCCGGCGAATACGAGCGCGCTTTCGAGACGGAAGTTGCGGGCGTGCGCATGCGCGCGCCGATGATGCGCATCCACACAGTCGCTGCTGGCGGCGGCTCGATCCTGCATTTCGACGGCGCGCGCTTCCGCGTCGGACCCGATTCCGCGGGCGCCAATCCCGGACCGAAATGCTATCGCCGCGGCGGCCCGCTCGCCGTCACCGACGCCAATGTGATGATCGGCAAGCTGATGCCG